>CAJPFL010000191.1 GCA_905339315.1 Rhodocyclaceae bacterium | reverse complement strand
ACCTTCGACAAGCTCAACACCTGGTACTACCTCGACGCGCCGAAGACGGTGCAGCCGGTGCTCGACATCATCCGCCGCCAGGGCACCTTCGAGGAGGTGCTGGGCGGGCTCGACGAGGGCAACGCCCTGTTCGAGGCGCGCCGCTGCCTGTCCTGCGGCAACTGCTTCGAGTGCGACAACTGCTACGGCGTCTGCCCCGACAACGCCGTCATCAAGCTCGGGCCGGGCAGGCGCTTCCGCTTCAACTACGACTACTGCAAGGGCTGCGGCATCTGCGTCGCCGAGTGCCCCTGCGGCGCCATCCGCACCGAGCCGGAGACGATCTGACCACGAGGCGACAGTCTCGTCCGCCACGGGGGCATATAATCGGCGCTTATCGGCGTATCAACAGGCCAAGAGGAGAGGGAAGATGGGTGCGAAATATCAGGAATTTCACCGCCGCTCGATCGAGGACCGCGACGGCTTCTGGAGCGAGCAGGCCCGGCTGGTCGACTGGCACAAGCCCTTCGGCAAGGTGCTCGACTACGCCAAGCCGCCGTTTGCCAGGTGGTTCGTCGGCGGCGAGATCAACCTCTGCCACAACGCCGTCGACCGGCACCTGAAGGACCGCGCCAGCCAGCCGGCGCTGATCTACATCTCGACCGAAACCGGCGAGGAGAAGACCTACACCTACGCCGAGCTGCACGCCGAAGTGCAGCGCATGGCCGCCGTCCTGCAAAGCCTCGGCGTCGGCAAGGGCGACCGCGTGCTGATCTACATGCCGATGATCGCCGAGGCCATCTTCGCCATGCTCGCCACGGTGCGCATCGGCGCCATCCACTCGGTGGTGTTCGGCGGCTTCGCCGCCAGCTCGCTCGCGACCCGCATCGACGACGCGCGGCCGAAGGTGATGATCACCGCCGATGCCGGCATGCGCGGCGGCAAGGCGGTGCCCTACAAGCACCTGGTGGACGAGTCGCTGCGCCTGGCGCAGGCGCCGGCCGAGAAGGTGCTGATCGTCAACCGCGGCCTCGACAAGGAGATGCCGCTCGTCGCCGGCCGCGACCTCGACTATGCGACGCTGCGCGCGCAGCACCTGGACACGCAGGTGCCGTGCACCTTCGTCGAGTCCTCGCATCCCTCCTACATCCTGTACACCTCCGGCACCACCGGCAAGCCGAAGGGCGTGCAGCGCGACACCGGCGGCTACTGCGTGGCGCTGGCGGCCTCGATGCGCCATGTGTACCAGGCCAACCCGGGCGAGACCTACTTCGCCACCTCCGACATCGGCTGGGTGGTGGGCCACTCCTACATCGTCTACGGCCCGCTGATCAACGGCATGGCGACGGTGGTCTACGAGGGCACGCCGCTGCGCCCCGACGCCGGCATCTGGTGGAAGATCGTGCAGGACTACAAGGTGACGGTGATGTTCTCGGCGCCGACCGCCATCCGCGTGCTGAAGAAGCAGGATCCGGCCTTCCTGAAGAAGTACGACCTGTCGACATTGCGCCACCTGTTTCTCGCCGGCGAGCCGCTCGACGAGACCACGGCGCAATGGATCGCCGAGGCTTTGGCGAAGCCGATCTACGACCACTACTGGCAGACCGAGACCGGCTGGGCGCTGCTCACCGGCCTGCCCGGCATCGAGAACCATCCGACCAAGTTCGGCAGCCCGTCCTTCCCCGCCTACGGCTACGACGTGCGCCTGCTGCACGAGGAAACCGCCGAGGAAGTGCCGGCCAACGAGAAGGGCGTCGTCGCCGTCATCCCGCCGCTGCCGCCCGGCTGCATGAGCACGGTGTGGGGCCAGGACGAGCGCTTCGTGCAGACCTACTTCACCAGCTTCCGGGACAAGCTGATCTACACCACCTTCGACTGGGGCATCCGCGACGAGGACGGCTACTACTTCATCCTCGGCCGCACCGACGACGTCATCAACGTCGCCGGCCACCGCCTCGGCACGCGCGAGATCGAGGAGGCGGTGAGCGCCCATGACGCCATCGCCGAAGTCGCCGTGGTCGGCGTCGCCGACCAGCTCAAGGGCCAGATGCCGCTCGCCTTCGCCGTCGTCAAGGACGCCGCCCGGGTTGCCACGCCGGAACTGCGCGCCGCGCTGGAAAAGGAGGTGATGGCCAAGGTGGACAGCCTGCTCGGCGCCATCGGCCGGCCGAAGCGCGTGCATTTCATCAACCAGCTGCCGAAGACCCGCTCCGGCAAGGTGCTGCGCCGCTCCATCCAGGCCATCGCCGAAGGCCGCGACCCGGGCGACCTGACCAC
>CAJPFL010000190.1 GCA_905339315.1 Rhodocyclaceae bacterium | reverse complement strand
GGCTTCAGCACCGAGCGCGGGAAGGCGTCGCACATCGCCAGCACGTCGCGGTGGAAGTGCATGGTGCCCTTCGGCTGGCCGGTGGTGCCGGAGGTGAAGGCGATCAGCGCGACGTCGTCGGCCGCCGTGTCGATGTTGTCGAAGCTGTCGGACTTGCCTTCCAGCAGGAAGTCGAGCGAGCCGGCGCCGCCGTCGTTGAAGGAGACGATGCGCCGCAAATCGGGGCAGTCCGGCCGCGCCAGTTCCAGTTCCTCCAGCAGGCGCGCGTCGCACAGGGCGAGCGAGCAGCGCGCCTTGACGGCGATCTGCGTCAGTTCCTTCGCCCGCAGCAGCGGCATGGTGGCGACGACGATGCCGCCGGCCTTGACGATGCCGAACCAGCAGGCGGCCATCATCGGGTTGTTCGGGCCGCGCAGCAGCACGCGGTTGCCCGGCACCAGGCCGAGGTCTTCGCCGAGGGCGCGGGCGATGCGGTTGGCGCGGGCGAGCAGCTGGCGGTAGGTGCACTGCACCGGCTTGCCGTCCACCGGCGCCCAGAGCGCCGGGCGTTCGCCGTGGCCGGCGGCGACCATCCGGTCGAGCAGCTCGGCGGCGCAGTTCAGGCGCGGCGGGTACTGCAGCCCGGGCAGGTCGAAGACCAGGTCGGGCCACTGCGCGCGCGGCGGCAGGTTGTCCCGCGCAAAGGTGTCGATATGCGCCGTGGCGGCCATCTCAGCCTTCCGGATGCAGGCCGATGACGTGCTGCTTGAGCTCGGCGAGCAGGGCGTAGAACTGGTCCTTTTCCTTGTCGCCGAGGCCTTCGAAGAGGCGTATCACCCAGCCTTCGTGCTCTTCGGCCCATTCGCGGAAGACGCGGCGCCCTTCCTTGGTCAACTTGACGATGTAGGCGCGCCGGTCCAGCGGGTTGTCCTCCCGCACCACTAGGCCCTCGGCGACAAGCTGGTCGGTGATGCCGGTGACGTTGCCGCCGGTCACCATCATGCGCTTCGACAGCTCGCCCATCTTCAGGCCGTCCGGATTGCGCTCGAGCTGCGACATCAGGTCGAAGCGCGGCAGTGTGGTCTGGAAATTCAGGCGCAGCTGGCTGCGGACGTAGGCCTCGATCAGGTTGGTGCAGGCCAGCATGCGCAGCCACAGGCGCAGCGACTGGTGATGGTCCTCCGTGACCCGGGTTTCGTGGTCGGATCGCGGCGACTTGGTTTTCGGCGATTTGGTCATCTCATGCTCTCCCCGCCTGTACGGCGCTTGGTTTCAGGAATCGGCTGCCTTCATGCGCGGATCGCCAGCTGGGCGGCGCGCGCCAGGTTGCGCTCGAGCTGCGCCTTGCCGGTGAGGTACTGCTTCGGCCAGGCGGCTTCGTGGTAGTTGATCTGCGCCGCCGCATGCAGCGTCCACGCCGGGTCGGCCAGATGCGGCCGGGCGATGGCGCACAAGTCGGCGCGGCCGGCGGCGACGATGGAATTGACGTGGTCGGCCTCGAAGATGTTGCCCACCGCGATGGTGGCGATGCCGACCTCGTTGCGGATCCGGTCGGAGAAGGGCGTCTGGTACATGCGGCCGTAGATCGGCTGCGCCTCGCGCGTCGTCTGGCCGGAGGAGACGTCGATCATGTCGGCGCCGGCGGCCTGGAAGGCGCGTGCCATCGCCACCGCGTCCTCCGGCGTGTTGCCGCCCGGCGCCCAGTCGTGGGCCGAGATGCGCACCGTCATCGGCCTGTCCTCGGGCCAGGCGGCGCGCAGCGCGCGGAACACCTCGAGCGGATAGCGCAGGCGGTTTTCCAGCGTGCCGCCGTATTCGTCCGTGCGCCGGTTGGTCAGCGGGCAGAGGAAGCCGGAGAGCAGGTAGCCGTGGGCGCAGTGCAGCTCCAGCAGGTCGAAGCCGGCCGCGGCGCCGCGCTGCGCGGCGGCGACGAACGCCTCGCGCACGCTGTCCATGTCGGCGCGCGTCATCGCCTTCGGCACCTGGTTCTGCGGGCCGTAGGCGATGGCGCTGGCGGCCAGCAGCGGCCAGTTGCCCGCGGGCAGCGGCTCGTCGATCTGCTCCCAGCCGACCTGGGTCGAGCCCTTCGGCCCGGCATGGCCGAGCTGCAGGCCGATCTTCGCGTCGGAGTGGCCATGCACGAAATCGACGATGCGCTGCCAGCCGCGCAGCTGGTCGTCGTTCCACAGGCCGGCGCAGCCGGGGGTGATGCGTGCTTCCGGCGAGATGCAGGTCATCTCGGTCATCACCAGGCCGGCGCCGCCCAGCGCCCGGCTGCCGAGGTGCACGAGGAGGAAGTCGGCGGGCAGGCCGTCCTGGCAGGAATACATCGCCATCGGCGAGACGACGACGCGGTTCTTCAGGGTCAGGCCGCGCAGCCTGAAGGGCGTGAACATCGGCGGCAGCGGCCGCGCCGGCAGGCCGGCCTGCTGCGCGAACCAGGTCTCGACGCTGTCGACGTAGGCCTGGTCGCGCAGGCGCAGGTTCTCGTGGCCGATGCGCTGGCTGCCGGTGAGGAGCGTGTAGGCGAACTGCTCGGGTTCGAGGTGGGCGTAGCGCGCCACGTTCTCGAACCACTCCATGCGGTTGCGCGCCGAGCTTTGCAGCTTGAGCGCCTCGATCTCGCGCTCCGCCTGGTAGAGCGCCAGGGCGTGTTCGACGTTGCCCGGTTCGGCGGCAAGGGTCTTGGCCAGCGCGATGGCATCCTCCATCGCCAGCTTGGTGCCGGAGCCGATGGAGAAGTGGGCGGTGTGGGCGGCGTCGCCGATCAGCACGATGTTGTTGTGGTGCCACTTGCGGCACAGCACGCGGTTGAAGTTGAGCCAGGCC
This sequence comes from Rhodocyclaceae bacterium, assembly GCA_905339315.1. GTDB lineage: Bacteria > Pseudomonadota > Gammaproteobacteria > Burkholderiales > Rhodocyclaceae > Desulfobacillus. The sequence goes on along the minus strand of CAJPFL010000190.1, from coordinate 3,378 downwards.
GAGCCGCGCAGGTGGCGGGCGTTGCTCATCAGCTTGTTGCCCTGCAGGTGCTTCTCGAAGAGCTTCTCGCAGAAGGCGATGGAGCCGGCCTGGTCGAGCTTGTCGAGGCCGGCGGCCAGCCAGGTTTCCTCGCGGCACTCGACGATGAAGGTGCTGGTGTCGCGGTCGAACTGGTAGGCGTGCACCTGGAACCAGCCCCATTCGGAGGGCTCGGTGATGAAGGTGAAGGCGTTGAGCTTCAAATGGGTGCCGAGCCAGATGTAGCGGCACTTGCGCACGTCGATGTCGGGCTGGAAGTGTTCGGCGTATTTCTTGCGCACCTGGCTGTTCACGCCGTCGGCGGCGACGATCAGGTCGGCCCCGGCCAGGCGCGGGTCGGCGTCGTCGGCGATTTCGGCCTCGAAGACCTGCTTCACGCCGAGCGCGGCGGCGCGCGCCTGCAGGATGTTGAGCAGGCGCTGGCGGCCGATGCCGCAGTAGCCGTGGCCGCCGGAGGTGATCTTGCGCCCCTTGAAGAAGACGTCGCAGTCGTCCCAGTGGTGGAAGCTGCGGGTGATCTCCGCGTAGCTTTCCGGGTCGGCCTCGCTAAAGTTGCCGAGCGTCGCGTCGGAGAAGACGACGCCCCAGCCGAAGGTGTCGTCGGGCCGGTTGCGTTCGTAGACGGTAATGTCGTGGGCCGGATCGGCCTGCTTCATGAGGATGCTGAAGTAGAGTCCCGCCGGTCCGCCGCCGATGCAAGCAATGCGCATGATGTGTCGTTCCTGTCCGTCTGGGGGTTTGCCTGATATTTTAGGTTTAAATATATGCGACGACAAGCGGGCTGGCGAACATTCCTGCGGAATATCCGGAGAAGATAATATTTAGAAGTGAATATATCAGCTCATAAAAGAAGCGGTCATTGAGCCAGGTCAAGCGCTCACCCGGCGTTAAGCTCCGCTTAAGCTGCCCGGCCGAGACTCCGGTTCCATGTTCATTGAAAGGAGGAACCGGACATGCAACGCATCCTGATCCCGATCCTGCTGGCGGGCAGTGCCGCCGCCGGCGCGGCCACCCCGCAGCAGCTCATGCAGGACTACACCGAGCAGGCGGTCCGCCAGGCGCCGGGCTATCAGCCCTCGGCCCGCCGCGGCGCCGAACTCTACAGCCGGCGCTTCGCCGTCTCGGAGAAGATGCCGGCCTGCACCGCCTGCCATACCGACGCGCCGGCGCAGGCCGGCCGCCATGTCGTCACCGGCAAGGCCATCAAGCCGCTGGCGCCGCGCGCCGAGGCCGCCCGTTTCACCGATCCGGCGAAGACGGAAAAATGGTTCCGCCGCAACTGCACCGAGGTGCTGGGGCGCGAATGCAGCGCCGCCGAGAAGGCGGATTTCATCCTCTTCCTGACGGAGGGCCTGTGAACCCCGCAAAACGCTCCCTGCTGTTGCTGGCGGCCCTGGCCTTGCCCGCCTGGGCCGACCGCCTGCCGATCCCGGCCGATGCGCCGCCCGCCTTCCAGACCGAGTGCGGCGGCTGCCATCTGCCGTTTCCGCCGGCGCTGCTGACCGCGCCCGACTGGAAGCGCGTCATGGGCAAGCTCGACAAGCACTATGGCGACAATGCCAGCCTCGACGAGAAGACGCGGCGCGAGCTGGAAGACTTCCTGGTGCGCAATGCATCGACCCGGAGCCGCATGGCCGGGGAGGGCGACCCGCCGCGGCTGACCGCCAGCGCCTGGTTCCGGCGCGAGCATCGCAAGGTGCCGCAGGCCCTGTGGCGCGATGCGCGCGTGAACAGCGCATCGAACTGCAGCGCCTGCCACAGCCGCGCCGGGCAGGGCAGCTATCGCGGGCGCGAAATCGCCCTGCCGGAGTTGCGCGATAAACATTGAGAGGAAATCGTCATGAAAAGGATTTTGGTTTGGGATCTGCCGGTGCGCCTCGGCCACTGGCTGATGGTCGGCGGCTTCGCGCTCGCCTGGGCCACCGGCGACAGCGAGTCGCTGCGCCTGGTGCATGTCTTCGCCGGCAGCACGGTGATGGCGGTGGCCGCGTACCGCCTGCTGTGGGGCATCCTCGGCTCGAAGCATGCCCGCTTCGCCAGCTTCGTGCGCGGCCCGCGGCAGGCCGCCGGCTATCTGAAAAGCCTGCTGCGGGCGCGGCCGCCGCATTATGCCGGCCACAACCCGGCTGCCGGCCTTGCCATCGTGCTGCTGCTCGGTCTTGGGCTGGCGAGCGGCGCCAGCGGCTGGCTGACTTATCAAGAGATCGGCGGCGAATGGCTGGAGGAATTCCATGAGTTCCTCACCGGACTGATGCTGGGCGTCGTCGGCGTGCACCTGCTGGGCGTGCTGGTCGGCAGCCTGGCCCACCGCGAGAATCTCGTCTGGGCCATGGTCACCGGCCGCAAGCTGGGCGAGCCGGAGGAGGCGATCCGCGGGCCACGCGTCGTGGCGGCGCTGATGCTGCTGGCGTGGACCGCTGCCGCGGCCTGGTGGCTAAGTCGGTAGAAAAGTCAGTCGCTGCAATACGGCGATTGATCCGCGCTAACATGCCCGCATGAAAATCCTCCTCGTCGAAGACGACCGGCTGCTCGGCGATGGCATCCGCGCCGGCCTGCAGCAGGCCGGCTTCGCCGTCGACTGGGCGCAGGACGGGCGTGCGGCGGAACTGGCGCTCTCTGGCGAAGCCTACGACGCCGTCGTACTCGACCTGGGGCTGCCGAGACTGTCGGGCATGGAGGTGCTGGCGCGCACGCGCGCCGTGCGCAATCCCGTGCCGGTGCTGATCCTGACGGCGCGCGACACCGTGCCCGACCGCATCGCCGGCCTCGATGCCGGCGCCGACGACTACCTGGTGAAGCCCTTCGACCTGGGCGAGCTGCAGGCGCGGCTGCGCGCGCTGATCCGCCGCGGCCAGCGCCAGGCCGAGCCGCTGCTGGCGCACGGCGCCCTGCGGCTCGACCCGGCGGGCCGCAGCGTCAGCTGGGAGGGGAAGCCGGTGGAACTGTCGGCGCGCGAATATGCCGTGCTGCACGCCTTGCTGCTCAACGCCGGCCGCGTCCTGTCGAAGACGCAGCTGGAGGAGAAGCTCTACGGCTGGGGCGAGGAGATCGAGAGCAATGCCGTCGAGGTCTTCGTGCATCACCTGCGGCGCAAGCTCGCGCCGGAGCTGATCCGCACCGTGCGCGGCGTCGGCTACATGATTCCCAGGGAGGCTGGGTGAGACCCTCTTTGCGCCGCCGCCTGCTGTTCCTGCTCTCCGGCACGGTGCTGGCCGCCTGGCTGGCGACGGCGGCGTTCACCTACTTCGATGCGCGCGAGGAGATCGGCGAGATGCTCGACGCCCATCTCGCCCAGTCGGCCGGGCTGATCGCCGCCCAGCTCGAGCACGAACTGGAGGA
>CAJPFL010000189.1 GCA_905339315.1 Rhodocyclaceae bacterium | reverse complement strand
AAGGTGCCGGGCTGGACGGTGATGAGGAACTGCGCCAGCGGCATGCAGGCGCTCGACTCGGCCATCGCCAACATCAACTCCGGCCGCTCGCAGCTGGTGCTGGCCGGCGGCGTCGACGCGCTGTCGCATGCGCCGCTGCTGTATTCCAGGACGATGGTGCTGTGGTTCGCGAAAATGGCCCAGGCGAAGACGCCCGGCCAGAAGGCGGCGCTGTTCGCGAAACTCAAGCCCGGCGTGCTGCTCTCGCCGGTGATCGGCATCATGAAGGGCCTCACCGACCCGGTGGTGAACCTGCTGATGGGGCAGACGGCGGAGAACCTCGCGCACCGCTTCGGCATCACGCGCGAGCAGATGGACGAATTCTCGGTGCGCAGCCACCAGCGCGTCGCCGCCGGCCAGGACGCCGGCCACTACGGCGAAGTGGTGCCGCTGGTCGGCCGCGACGGCCAGGTCTACGCCGCCGACGACGGCGTCCGGCGCGATTCCTCGATGGCGGGCCTGGCCAAGCTGAAGCCCTTCTTCGACCGCAAGTACGGCAAGGTCACCCCCGGCAACAGCTCGCAGATCACCGACGGCGGCGTCTGGCTGGTGCTTGCCTCCGAGGAGGCCGTGCAGCGCCACGGACTGCAGCCGATCGGCCGCATCACCGATTCCCAATGGGCCGGCCTCGACCCGGCGCAGATGGGCCTCGGCCCGGTGCATGCCGCCACGCCGATCCTGCAGCGCCACGGCCTCGGCCTGAACGACCTCGACGCCTGGGAGATCAACGAGGCCTTCGCCGCCCAGGTGATCGGCTGCATCGAGGCCTGGAAGGACGCCGCCTACTGCAAGGAACAGCTCGGCCTCGACGCGCCGCTGGGCGCGCTCGACGAGAGCAAGCTCAACCTCGACGGCGGCGCGGTCGCGCTCGGCCATCCGGTCGGCGCCTCCGGCGCGCGCATCGTCCTGCACCTGCTGCAGGTGCTGCGGCGCACGGGCGGCAGGCGCGGCATCGCCAGCATCTGCATTGGCGGCGGCCAGGGCGGCGCGATGCTGGTGGAGACGGTCTGATTCAACCAGCAGGCCATGCACCAGGACATCCGCCTCGACTACCGCGCGCGCCCCTCGGCGCTGGCCTTCATGGCGCGGGCGGTGCGGCCATCGCCCGGGCTGAAGCGCAGCGGCGTGCCGGCGATTTCGGCGAGCTGGCGCCACCGGCCGGAGGCAGCGGAGCTGGCGCGCTTCCATGCGCTCAGCGGCCTGCCCGAGGGCGGGACGCTGCCGCTGCTGTACCCGCACACCATCGGCTTTCCCCTGCACATGGCCATCCTGACGCAGCCGGCCTTTCCGCTGCCGATCTGGCGCATGCTGCAGGTGCGCAACCGCATCGTTCAGCATGCGCCGCTCGCGCGCGAGGCCGAACTGGAGATCACGGTCCGCATCGCCGGCCACCGCATCCTCGAGAAGGGCGCCGAGTTCGACATGCATGCCGTCGTGCGTGCCGGCGGAGCCGTGGCCTGGGAGAGTGTGAACACCTTCTACTCTCGCGGCCGCTTCGGCGCCCCGACTGTGGATGCGGTACCGGAGGCGCCCAAAGTCAGTCTCCCGGAGACGGCGGCCTGGCGCATGCCGGCCGGCGGCGGCTGGCATTACGGCGGCCTCTCGGGCGACTACAACCCGCTGCACCTGTGGAGCGGCTATGCCAGGAAGCACGGCTTTGCGCAGGCCTTCTTCCACCCGCAGCGCGTGCTCGGCCAGTGCCTGGCACGCCTGCCGGCGCGCGGCTGGCCGCTGCCGCTGCAGCTGGATGCCTGGCTGAAGGGGCCGGTGTTCTACGGCGCCCCGGTGACGATGCGCAGCGCGGCCGCAGGGGGCGAGGCGGTCTTCGCGCTGCATGTAGACGAGGACGAGCGGCCGGCGATCGTCGGCCGCCTGCGAAAACTGGAGCCGGGCAGCCGGTTGACGCAACAAATTTGAAAGGAAAGAGGCTGAGATGACTGAATTCAATCACTGGCGCATCGAACGCGAGGCCGGCGGCCTCGCCTGGCTGACTTTCGACAAGGCCGGCGAGTCCACCAACACCCTCTCCGCCCAGGCCATGCTCGAACTGTCGCAGGCGCTGGACGAATTCGACCGCGAGCCGCCGAAAGGCCTGGTGATCCGCTCCGGCAAGAGCGCCGGCTTCATCGCCGGCGCCGACATCGAGGAGTTCACGAAGGTCGAATCGGCCGAAGGCGCGAAGGCCCTGGTTCAGCGCGGCTGGGACCTCTACAACCGCCTCGCCGCCGTGAAGTACCCGACGCTGGCGCTGATCCGCGGCCACTGCATGGGCGGCGGCACCGAACTGGCGCTGGCCTGCCGCTACCGCATCGCGGTGGACGAGCCGGGCACGCGCATCGCCCTGCCGGAAGTCATGCTCGGCATCGTGCCGGGCTGGGGCGGCATGCTGCGCCTGCCGCAAGTCATCGGCGCCGCCCCCGCGCTCGACATGATGCTCACCGGCCGCGCCCTCGACGCGAAGAAGGCGAAGCGCCTCGGCTTTGCCGACGAGTGCGTGCCGCCGCGCGTCATGGAGAACGCCGCGCGCATGCTGGTGCTGTCCGGCCATCCCAGGCGTCAGCTGCCCTTCATGCAGAGGATGATGAACGGCCCGCTCAAGGGCGTCGTCGCCTCGCAGGCGAAAAAGCAGGTCGCTGCGCGCGCCCGCCCCGAGCACTACCCGGCGCCCTATGCCATCCTCGACATGTGGGCGAATTACGGCGGCAACGCGCTCGCCGTGCCGGCCGGCAAGCCGACCTCGATGGAGGCCATCGCCGCTTCGCTGACGACGAAGAACCTGGTCCGCGTGTATTACCTGCAGGAGCGGCTGAAGGGCTTCGGCAAGGACAGCGATTTCGCGCCGAAGCATCTTCATGTGATCGGCGCCGGCGTCATGGGCGGCGACATCGCCGCCTGGGCGGCGCTGCGCGGACTGACGGTGACGCTGCAGGACCAGAGCATCGAGCGCATCGCGCCGGCCATCCACCGCGCCGCGATTGCCTTCAAGAGGAAGCTGCGCGACGACACGCAGGTGCGCTTCGCGCTCGACCGCCTGATCCCCGATCCCTCCGGCCAGGGCGTGCGCCAGGCCGACGTGGTGATCGAGGCCATCTTCGAGAACCTGGAAGCCAAGCAGAAGCTGTTCGCCGACATCGAGGCCATCGCCAAGCCGGATGCGGTGCTCGCCAGCAATACCTCGAGCCTGAGGCTGGAGGACATCGCCGCCGGCCTGAAGCACCCGTCGCGCCTGATCGGCATCCACTTCTTCAACCCGGTGGCGAAGATGCCGCTGGTGGAAGTGGTCGAAGGCAGGGAGTCCGATCCGCAGGCGCTGAAGAAGGGCCTCGCCTTCGTGCGCAAGATCGACAAGCTGGCGCTGCCGGTGAAGAGCGTGCCCGGCTTCCTGGTGAACGCCGTGCTGGCGCCCTACATGCAGGAGGCGATGCGCTGCGTGGACGAGGGCATCGCGCCGGAAGTGGTGGACGAGGCGGCGCTGGCCTTTGGCATGCCGCTTGGGCCCATCGAGCTGGCCGATACCGTCGGCCTCGACATTGCCGTCGCCGCCGGCCAGCAGCTGGCGAGCGGCATCTCCGAACCGCCGAAGAAACTGATGGAACTGGTGAGTGCCGGCCACCTCGGCCGCAAGACCGGGCGCGGCTTCTACACGTACAATCAGGGCAAGCCGCAGAAGGGCGCCGTGGGCCAGATGCCGGCCGGGCTGGCCGACCGCCTCATCAAGCCCTTCCTGGCGGCGGCGCAGCGCTGCGTCGAGCAGGGCGTCGTCGCCGACGCCGAACTGGCCGACGCCGGCGTGATCTTCGGCACCGGCTTCGCGCCGTTCCGCGGCGGGCCGATGAACTATCTGAAGGAGAGGACGGCATGAGCAGGGAGCAGGGGCCCCGCAACGCGGGGATGCGACCGACCGCGAATGCCGCCGGCCGCCGATGGAACAGGCCAGCGGACATTCAACGACCGATCGGAGGCGGCGCGTGAGCAACCAACCGGTGCGGCTCCCCGACAAGCAGCCGACATTGCGCCTGATGCCGATGCCGGCCGACGTGAATCACGCCGGCGACATCTTCGGCGGCTACGTCATGGCCAACGTCGACCTCGCCGGCGGCATCTGCGCCATCCGTCGCGCGCGCGGCCGCGTCGCCACCATCGCGGTGAACGAATTCCTCTTCAAGCAGCCGGTGTCGGTCGGCGACGTGCTGTCCTTCTACGCCGAGGTGGTCAAGGTCGGCCGCACCTCGATGACCATCACGGTCGAGGTCTACGCCGAGCGCCACCCCAGCAATCCGCTGGTGGTGAAGGTGACCGAGGCGCAACTCACCTACGTCGCCGTCGACGCCGACGGCAGCAAGCGCGAAGTTCCGCCGGAACAGTAGCCACGCTATCCCGGGCTTCGGCGCAAGGCCGGCTACCCGGTGGCAGCGGGCCCGACGGACGGTTCAGGTCCGTGGTATAAATTTGGCTGGCGGGAAGGGGTGCTGCGGCGCCCCTTCTCTTTTCACGGGGGAACGATGGTCAAACGGATCCTGCTTGTCCTGGCGGCGCCGATCGTCCTGCTGCTGCTCGCGCTCGCCATCAACACCCTGCGCCACGGTTCGCGCCAGATCGAGGTGGCGCCGGCGCCGACGCTCGCACTCGACGAAAATGCCGCCGCGCAGCGCCTGGCCGCCGCCGTGCGCCTGCGCACCATCTCCTTCGACGGCCGCGACGCCGCCAGCGCCGGCGAATTCCGCAAGCTGCATGCCCTGCTGGAGAAATCCTTCCCGCGCGCCCATGCCGCGCTGAAGCGCGAGGTCGTGAACGATCTTAGCCTGCTGTATACCTGGCCGGGCAGCGATGCGGCGGCCAGGCCGATCATGCTGATGGCGCACCAGGACGTCGTGCCGATCGCGCCCGGTACGGAGCGCGACTGGCAGGCCGATCCCTTCGCCGGCGAGATCCGCGACGGCTTCGTCTGTGGTCGCGGCGCCTGGGACGACAAGGCCAACCTGTTTGCCATCTTCGAGGCGATCGAGACGCTCGCCGCGTCCGGCTTCAGGCCGCGCCAGACGCTCTACATCGCCTCCGGCCACGACGAGGAGGTTGGCGGCGAGCAGGGCGCCAGGGCCATCGCCGCCCTGCTGCAATCGCGTGGCGTCAGGCTCGATTTCGTCGTCGACGAGGGCCTGCTGATCACCGAGGGCATCCTCAAGGGCCTCGACCGGCCGGCGGCCCTGATCGGCATCGCCGAGAAGGGCTACCTCACGCTGGCGCTGGCGGCGAAAGCCCGGCCCGGCCATTCCTCCATGCCGCCGCCCGAGACCGCCATCGGCATGCTCAGCGCTGCCCTGGCGCGGCTGGAAGACCGGCAGATGCCGGCCGCCATTCGCGGCGTTGCTGCGGAAATGTTCGACACCATCGCGCCGGAGATGGGCGGGTTGAACCGCGTGCTGCTCTCCAACCTCTGGCTGTTCGGCCCCGTCGTCAAAAGCCAGCTGGAGAAGGGCGCGAGCACCAACGCCATGCTGCGCACCACCACCGCTCTGACCGTGGTGCAGGGCGGCAACAAGGAGAATGTGCTGCCCGGCCGCGCCGAGGCGCTGGTCAATTTCCGCATCCTGCCGGGCGACACCGGCGACGGCGTGACCGCGCACGTCAAGGCGACGGTCGCCAACGAGGCGATCTCGGTCGCGCGCAGCGGGCATGCCAACGAGCCGACGCCGATCTCGCCCTCCGCCGCGCCGTCCTACCGGCTGATCAATCGCACGATCCGCGAGCTGTTTCCCGGCACCGTCGTCGCGCCCGGCCTGATGATTGCGGCGACCGACTCGCGCCACATGGCACCGATCGCCGACGCCATCTACCGCTTCTCGCCGGTGCGCGCGAAGAGCGAGGACCTGCCGCGCTTCCACGGCACCAACGAGCGCATCTCGATCGCCAACCATGCCGAACTGATCCGCTTCTACCATCGCCTGCTGCTCAATGCGGCCGGGAAACCGGAGGAAAGGAAATGAACCAACAGGTCCTGCTGGACATCCGCGGCGCCGTCGCCACCCTGACCCTGAACCGCCCGCAGGCGATGAATGCGCTCGGGCTGGAAATGGGTCAGGCCTTCCTCGCGCGTGTCGCGGAACTGCAGAAGGCGCAGGGCGTGAAGGTCGTCGTCGTCACCGGCGCCGGCGACCACTTCATGGCCGGCGGCGACATCAAGGAATTCCATTCGATGGTGAAGGCGCTGCCGGAAGCGCGCGAGCGCGCCTTCGGCAAGCTGATCGGCGAGCTGATCAACCCGGCCGTCGAGATCCTGCGCGCGCTGCCCCAGCCGATCGTCGGCAAGATTCGCGGCGCCTGCGCCGGCTTCGGCTTCTCGCTGATGGCCGGCTGCGACCTCGCGCTGGCGGCCGACAATGCCTATTTCACCACCGGCTACTCGCTGCTCGGCACCACCGCCGACGGCGGCGGCACGTATTTCCTGCCGCGCCTGGTCGGCGCGAAGAAGGCCGCCGAGCTGACCCTGCTGGCCGAGCGCCTCGACGCGCAGCAGGCGCTGGCGCTGGGGCTGGTGAACCGCGTCGTGCCGGCGGCGGAACTCGACGCCGCCTGCGAAGCGCTTGCCGCCCGGCTCGCCGCGGGGCCATCCCTGGCCTACGCCAACGCCAAGCGCCTGCTCAACCGCTCGCTGTCGGCCAGCCTGGCCGATCAGCTGACTGCCGAGGCGGCCTCGTTCGGCCGCTGCAGCGCGACGGGGGATTTCGCCGAAGGCGTCACGGCCTTCATCGAGAAGCGCAAGCCGTCATTCAAGGGAAACTGATGTTCCATTCAACCTGTATGGGAGAGATCGCAATGAAAAAGTCATTCGTGTTGCTTGCCGCCTGCGCAGTTCTGGCTTTGCCGGCCGCGGCGGAAATCACCGCCAAGAAGGAGCACGTCAAGGGCAGCCAGAACCTGGACGTCATCCGGCTCGACGGTGCCACGCTGTTCGGCAGCGCCCAGGACGTCCTCACGCCCGGCGGCAAGAAGGCCCTGGACAAGGTGATCAGGGACAACCCGACGCTGGTCCTCTCGCCGATCATGGTGACCGGCCATACCGACAACATGGGCAAGTCGGACGACAACCGCAAGCTGTCCCTGCGCCGCGCCGAGGCGGTGCGCGACTACATGATTTCGAAGGACAAGAATTTCCGCATCAAGGTGGACGGCCTCGGCGAGACCAAGCCGCTGGTGAAGTGCGACGAGAAGAAGCCGCGCGCCGAACTGATCCGCTGCCTGGCGCCGAACCGCCGCGTGGAGATCGAAAAGCTCTTCTATTGATGCCGCGCCGGCATCAGGCCGGTCCGGACAGGCGCTGCACCCACAGCCCGAGCGCCTCGCGCAGGGCGTAGTAGGCGATCCTCAGCCCGTCGGCGCTCGGCAGCAGCTGCAGGGCGGAGAACGGCGCGGTCGACTGCCAGGCCGTCGGCGCGGGGATCACCTCGAGGCCGGCCCGCTCGAAGGCCTCCTTCGCCCGCCGCATGTGCAGGGCGTTGGTGACGAGCAGCACGCGCCCCAGGCCGGC
>CAJPFL010000188.1 GCA_905339315.1 Rhodocyclaceae bacterium | reverse complement strand
GATTCCCGGCGGCGGGCGCGATTCGCCGCAGCGCCTCGAGCTGATGCGCGACGTCGGCGCCAGCGTGCTCTGCTGCACGCCGACCTATGCCCTGCGCCTCGCCGAAGTGGCGCGCGAGACCGGCTTCGACCTCTCCAGCATCCCGATGAAGGCCACGGTGCATGCCGGCGAGCCCGGCGCCAACGTGCCGTCGACCAAGGCGCGCATCGAGGAGGTCTGGAGCGCGAAGTGCTTCGATCACGCCGGCGCCACCGAAGTCGGCGCCCACTCTTTCGAGTGTGCCGTGCAGCCCGGCGGCACCCATCTGATCGAGAGCGAGTACATCGCAGAGATCCTCGACCCGGCCAGTGGCCGGCCGGTGGCGGAGGGCGAGCGCGGCGAGCTGGTCATCACCAACCTCGGCCGCTGGGGCTTCCCCATCATCCGCTACAGGACCGGCGACATCGTCCGCACCACCACCGCGCGCTGCGACTGCGGCCGCACTTCGCTCAGGTTCGAGGGCGGCATCATCGGCCGCGCCGACGACATGGTGACGGTGCGCGGCGTCAACGTCTTTCCGGCCGGCGTCGAGAACATCCTGCGCAAGTTCTCCGAGATCGACGAGTTCCGCATCACCGTGAACAAGGTGCGCCTGATGGACGAGATGGACGTCGAGGTCGAGCTGTGCGAGGGCGCCGACCCGAACGTCGTGCATGCCATCGCCGAGCGGCTCGACGCGATGCTCTCCTTCCGGCCGCGCGTGCACCACCTGCCGAGGAACGCCCTGCCGCGCTTCGAGCTGAAGGCGAAACGCTTCCACGTCCAGCGATGAATGCAATAAGCCTCGGGTAGCGCATGGCCTCGAATCACCGATGTGGGAGCGGCGTACTCGCCGCGATATTGGCGGCTGCACCACAAGGGTATTTCCTGCGGGGCACAATCGCGGCGAGTACGCCGCTCCCACAGGTCCGTCGGGAACTGGAATGAGCTTGCGCTGGCGCAGCTACGGGCCGCCGGCGGGCCATCCCGCGCCGCGGGCGACGACATCCGGGGGCACGGTGGTCTACGCCATCGGCGACATCCACGGCCGGGCCGACCTGTTCGCGCGGCTGCTCTCCGGCATCCGCCGCGATGCCGGCCTGCGGCCGGCGCGCCGCCGCGTGCTGGTGACGCTCGGCGACTACATCAACCGCGGCCCCGAATGCCGGGCCGTCGTCGAGCAGCTGCTGGCGCCCGGCCTCGACGGCTTCGAGATCGTCAACCTCATGGGCAACGTCGAGCAGGCGATGCTGCGCTACCTCGACGGCGAGATGGCCATCGCCATCAACTGGCTAGAGTATGGCGGCATCGAGACCGCCGCCGCCTACGGCGTCGCCTGCCCGCAGCCGCGCCGCCATGACGAGCACAGCCTCGAGGCCATGCGCTGGCATGACGGCTATCAGGACGCCTACGGCGCCACCCTGCCACCGCAGCCCGAAGAGATCGCCGATCTCGAAGCGCTGCGGCACACGCTGACGGCGGCGCTGCCGGCCGCGCACCTGGCCTTCTTCCGCGGCCTGCGGACGATGTGGCGCGAGGGCGGCTACTGCTTCGTGCACGCCGGCATCGTGCCCGGCCTGCCGCTGGACCAGCAGGCGGCGCGCGACTGCATGTGGATCCGCCGCCGCTTCCTCGATTCCGATCTCGACCACGGCGCGGTGATCGTGCACGGCCACAGCATCGCCGCCGAGCCCGAAGTGCGCCACAACCGCATCGGCATCGACACCGGCGCCTACAAGACCGGCATCCTCACCTGCCTCGTCCTTGACGGCCCGGAGCGCAGCTTCCTGCAGACCGGATAACGTCATTCTTCCGCCGAAGGAACGCCCCGCATCGTCAGCCTCGTCCCCAGCCTCACCGGGCTCCTCGGCGACCCCGGCCTCGCCGACAACCTCGTCGGCCGCAGCGGCTTCTGCATCCATCCGCGCGAAACCGTCGCGCGCATGGCGGTTTGAGTCGGAAGGGGTGCTTTCGGCCACGACCTGCCGCTCGGAAATTTTCTCCATTGCGGCGATTCGTTTTCCCGCTCGCTTCGAGGCGGTCATTAATCCGAAGGAGCCCAGCGTTTCAGTCGGGCAGGCGGGTGTGCAGCGGTTATTGCCGTTGGACTGGATTCGCTGTCAGGCAAGACCCGTCAGCCTGCATCCGGCGTAACGGTACGTATCGGGCGCGTTCCGATCCTGGCCCCGGTGACCTCATCCACCGCCACCGCCTCGATTTCCGTACCGGTTTCAGCATCCAGAAAGCGGACCAGTTTCCCGCCACCCCGGTGTTTGCGTCCCCAGGCGCCAATGATGAAAAGCACCGGCAGAAAATCCTGCCCGGCCGGGGTCAATAGATACTCTTCACGCGGCGGGTGCTCCGAGTAGCGTCGCTTCTCCAGCAATCCCTCCTCGGTTAAAACCGCCAGCCGGCGGGTCAGGATCGTCGGCGCGATACCCAGGCTTTTCCGGAATTGGTCGAAGCGCGTGAGACCCGCATGGGCGTCGCGCAGGATCAACAAACTCCACGCGTCGCCCGCAAATGCCAGGCTCCGTGCGATCGGGCAGGTGCTTTCATACGTTTTTTCGCTGTTCATACTAAAAAGATAGTGACTTGATATCGAATTGATAGTATAGTTAGTAGCGAATCGATATTAACACTTCCAGACGGAGATTTGAATGATGAAGAAAAATGATCAGGCGGTTGCCCTGGTAACGGGGGCCTCTTCAGGCATTGGTGAAGCGACAGCCCTGCGACTGGCCAAAGCAGGCTACAAGGTATTCGGTACCAGCCGACGGGGAGCATCCGCTTCGCTTGGCTCGTTCGAGATGCTGCCGCTGGACGTGACCAGTGATGCATCCGTCAACGCTGTCGTCGCTGAAGTCATCCGGCGCGAGGGGCGCCTCGACCTGCTGGTGAATAACGCCGGCTTCAATGTCTCGGTCGGTGGCGCGGAAGAGAGCTCCATCCAGCAGGCTCGGGACATCTTCGATACGAATTTTTTCGGGATGGTGCGGATGAGCCTGGCCGTCGTTCCCCACATGCGCCGGCAGGGGAGCGGCCGCATCATCAACATCGGCTCGGTCCTGGGCTTCATGGCCATGCCCTACATGGCGCTCTATGCGGCAACCAAGCATGCCATCGAGGGCTACTCGGAATCCCTCGACCATGAACTTCGCACCATGGGTATCCGCGTCTCGGTGATCGAGCCGGCATTCATGAAGACCGCGATCGATGCCAACGCTCGCGATGCGGATGCCAAGCTGGACGCATACCGGGACGTTCGGATCGCCATGGATGCGCGCCTCAAGGAAATGCTGGATGTTGCCGAGGAGCCCGATGTGGTCGCCGACACGGTCCTGAAGGCCGCAAGCGCGGCCAGCCCCAAAGCGCGCTACACAGCAGGCACGGCAGCAGCGCGCTTGCGCCTGATGCATACGCTATTGCCGGCCAGCCTTCTGGATGCAGGAATCCGCAAGCAATTGCGCATCGCGTAAGGCTTCACTCCGCCGGCATCACTAACCCAATCTGAAAAAAATCAACATGACAAAATCCAACTCACCCGAAAACAATTTCCTCAACCAGCCATTGCGATTGCCCAATGGCAGCGTGCTGCGCAACCGCCTGGCCAAGGCCGCGATGAGCGAGGTACTTGGAACCTACGACAACCATGCGACCCAAAAGCACGTTGAACTTTACCGGCGCTGGGCCCAATCAGGCATCGGCATGCTCATTACCGGCAACGTGATGATTGATCGGCGCGCGCTGGGTGAGCCCGGCAATGTGGTGATCGAGGACGAATCGGACTTGCTGGTCTTGCAGCAGTGGGCAAAAGCGGCGACCGAACAGGGGGCGGCGATCTGGGTTCAGCTGAACCATCCGGGAAAGCAATCTCCCAAGGGGCTGAACAGCACGAATCTTTCCCCGTCTGCCATTCCGTTCCGGGCTGACATGGCGGGCTTTTTTGAAACGCCGCGCGAGGCCACGACGGCGGAAATCGACGAGATCATTCGGCGCTTCGGGCGCAGTGCGGCCATCTGCAAGAAGGCCGGCTTCAGTGGCGTGCAGATTCACGGCGCCCACGGCTATCTGATCAGCCAGTTCCTGTCGCCGCACCACAACCAGCGCACAGATGAATGGGGCGGCAGCCCGGAAAAGCGGCGCCGCTTTGTTCTGGCGGTGTATGCGGAGATACGCCGGCAAGTCGGCAAGGATTTTCCGGTCGGCATCAAGCTCAATTCGGCCGACTTCCAGAAGGGCGGATTTACCGAGGAAGAATCCATGGCGACCATCCGCGCGCTGGCCGACGCAGGAATCGACCTGATCGAGATTTCCGGAGGAACCTATGAAGCACCTGCGATGAGCGGTGTCGTACAACAGCCACAACGGTCCTCCACCGCCTTGCGCGAGGCCTACTTTCTGTCATTTGCGGAAAAGCTGCGCTCCACCGTTCAGGTGCCACTGATGCTGACCGGCGGCTTTCGCACCCTTGCCGGCATGAATGCGGCACTGCAAACCGGGGCACTGGATGTTGTCGGGCTGGCGCGCCTGCTGGCGATCGATCCCGATGCACCCAAAGCGCTACTACAGGGTCAGGAATGTGAGCAGCAAGTTCGCCCAATTTCGACCGGAATCAAGGCGATTGATCGCATGGGCCTCATGGAAATACTCTGGTACTCGCGTCAGTTGAAGCGAATTGCCGAGGGCGGCGATCCTGATCCCAATGAAAGCGGCCTTTGGGCGTTTCTGGCGTCGTTCATGAAAAGCGGCTGGGGAACCTATCAAACCAAACGTCTTCGGGCTTGATGCGGTTTGGGTAGCGCAGCAAGCGATACGCTCAGCACAGCGGCGGCCATTCCGGTGCTCATCGCTGTTGCGCAGGTCCGTCTCGACCCCGTCGATGCCGGACGGATGCCCTGGCCGGCAGACCCTTGCGTCAGGGCGATTTCGGCCACAGGATCATCTGCGTGCAGCGGAACAGGGCGATCTTGCGCCCGGTGGCTTCGTCCGTGACCGTCGCATCCCAGACCTGGGTATTCCGCCCCAGGTGCTGGGCGCTCGCCACACAGGCGATCGATCCCTCCTTGACGGTGCCGAGATGGTTGCTCTTCAGCTCGATGGTGGTGAACGATTGTGCGCCTTCGGGCAAGTGTGCCACCGTGGCATAGCCGCAGGTCGTATCCGCCAGCGCCACCACGCTGGCGGCATGCAGGAAATCGTTCGGCGCGAAGTGCAGCTTCCTGACCGGCATCCGGCTTCGCAACGAATCCTGCGCCAGCGCAATCATCTCGACGCCGAGAAAGCCTGGCAGGTACTCGCCGCCCCGCTCGTTGAGGATCTGGATCGAAATTTCGGGGCGCAGCTTGCTCATGGGACATTTCCTTTCGTAGCAAGCGACGCCGGCTGCGACGTATCGATGCGCTGTTCGATCCTGGCTTCGCGGATCGGCAGGTTGAGGATCGCAGCCAGCAGCGAAAGCGCTATGTCGGCATACCACATCCAGCCGAAGTCGCCGAAGCGCGAGATGGTCAGGCCGCCGAGGTAGGCGCCGAGGAAACCGCCGACCTGGTGCGACAGCAGGGTCAGGCCGAACAGGGTCGCCAGGTAGCGCACGCCGAACAGCTTGCCGACGATCGCCGCGGTCGGCGGCACTGTCGCCAGCCAGGTGAAGCCGAGGCCGGCGGCGAAGATGTAGTAGTTCAGCTCGGTGCGCGGTGCCAGCAGGTAGCCGACGATCAGCACGGCGCGTGAGGCATACATCCAGGCCAGGACGTACTTGCTGCGGTATTTGGCGACGCAGGACCCCGCGTACAGACTGCCGAAGATGTTGGCCAGGCCGATGATCGCCAGCGACCAGCTCGCCACGCTGGGCGGCAGCCCGCACAGCGCCACCTCGCCGGGGAGATGGGTGACCAGGAAGGCGATGTGGAAGCCGCAGGTGAAGAAGCCGGCGTGCAGCAGCAGGTAGCTGCGGTCCTGCATCGCCCCGACCACGGTGTTCTTCAGACCGGCGTCGGCCTCGGCATGTTTCGGCGCCGCCGCGCCCGGCCGGGTCAGCTTGCCGACCAGAGGCAGGGCGGTCAGGGTCAGCAGCGCGAGGGACCACATGGCCCCCATCCAGCCGAAGAGGCTGATCAGTTTCTGGATGATGGGCGCGAACACGAATTGACCGAACGAGCCGCCGGCATTGATGACGCCGGAAGCGGTTCCCCGTGCTTCCAATGGCATGCGCTGTGCTGCCGCTCCGATCAGCACGGAAAAGCTCCCCGCGCCGGCGCCCATCGCGGAGAGCAGGCCCAGCGAGACGATGAGGCCGATACCGGAAGTCATGAAGGGTGTGAGCGCGGAGCCGATCGCCAATACCACCAGCCCGCTGATCAGCACGGCGCGCGGACCGTAGCGGTCGGCAACCGCGCCGGCCACCGGCTGCATGGCTCCCCAGGTGAATTGGCCCACCGCCAGCGCGAGGCTGATGGTGACGATGCCGAGGCTGGTCGATTCGTTGATCGGCGCCACGAACAGGCCCAGCGACTGGCGGGCACCCATGGTGACCATCAGGATTCCTGCTGCGGCCAGGGTCGTCAGCAGCACCTCGGGACTACGGATTGAACGAAACATGTCGTGGTCGCCACCGTACGGATTCGATACTCACCACTATAGGTAACAATTACAAATACAAATAGCCCATAATCGACACCATTCCGTCAACGTTTCGTTTACAAATGTCCTGGCTGAGCAGTTGGCTAGCCTTCGTCAAGGTCGTCGAAACCGGCAGCATGGTCGAGGCATCGCGTCGTCTGGACTGCACGCGCGCGCAGGTCAGCAAGCAGATCGGTGACCTCGAACGGCGTTTCGGGGTTCGCCTGTTCGAGCGATCGACGCGCAAAGTCAGCTTGACGCCTTCCGGCGAAGTCTTCTATCAGTACGCGCTACGCACCCTGGAGTCCATCGAAGCCACCGAGGTCGCCGTCAGAAACCTCGGCGACGAACCCCGCGGAATGCTGCGCGTCAGCGCCACTCTCGCCTTCGGCCGCATGTATGTTGCGCCGCTGATACCGGGTCTCATCGCCCGCTATCCCGACCTGGAGTGCGAACTGATTCTCGGCGATCAGACCGTCGACCTCGTCGACGACCGCATCGACCTGGCGATACGAATGACCCGGGACCCGCCGCAGGATGCCGTGGTCAGGCGGCTGATCGCCGTGAAGCGGGTGATTTGCGCTTCTCCGGCCTACATTGCGGCGCACGGCGAGCCTCGAACGCCCGGGGAGCTGGAACGCCATCAGTGCTTCAGCTACCTTCTCACCGACGACAACGTGTGGCGCCTCGCGGACAGGCAGGGCAAGGAAACCGACATCCGGGTCCGCAACAGGTTCCAGTTCAACGACATCGCCTGTCTGCACGATGCCGCGCGCAACGGCCACGGCCTGGCGATATTGCCGCTCTACATCTGCGGTGCGGACCTGGCCTCGGGTGCGCTGAAACACGTGCTCGACGATTTCGAGCCGGTCGTCAGTTTCGGCCGCGACATCTACGCCTGCTACACGCCCAGCCGCGTTCGCGCACCCAAGGTCGCGGTGTTCCTCGCCGAACTCGAGCGGATGCTGAGCCCTGCGCCGCCGTGGGCGCGCTGAGTGTCGCCTTCATCAGGTCGCGGTCGCAAGCGACTGCTTCTGCTGCCGACCATTTCGCACCGCTTCCGCGTTCCTGACGAAGGTCTGCTTCGACATTCCTCGGCTGTCTCCAATGGGTCGAAAGTTCGCTCTCGCCGTCCTGTAGCCACTGACTTTTCCCCACAACCGCCAACCGGCTTGCAAGCGGGCCGCAGCCCGTGCGAGGATGGCGCGGTCTTCATCGAGTCCCGCCCATGTACATCCCCGCTTCCTTCCGCGAGAGCCGCATCGAGGTCCTGCACGAGTTCATGCGCACGCATCCGCTCGGGCTGCTGATTTGCGCCGGCGACGGCGGGCTGCAGGCGACGCCGCTGCCTTTCCAGCTGCAGGCCGACGGCGGCAACGGCACGCTGCGCGCGCACATGGCGCGGGCGAATCCGCATTGGCAGGCGCTCGCCGGCGCGGCGGAATGCCTGGTGGTGTTCCAGGGCGAGCAGGGTTACGTCACGCCGTCGTGGTATGCCAGCAAGCAGGCGACGGGGAAGGTGGTGCCGACCTGGAATTACGCCGCCGTGCAGGCCCGGGGCCGGCCGCGCGTCGTCGAGGACGCCGCCTGGCTGCGGCCGCATCTGGAGCAGCTGACGCAGGCGCAGGAGGCGCGGCGCGCGCAGCCCTGGGCGGTTGGCGATGCGCCGGAGGATTACCTCGCGGCGCAGATGCGGGCCATCGTCGGCATCGAGATCCCCATCGCGCGCATCGAGGGCAAGTGGAAGCTGAGCCAGAACCGCGATGCGGCCGACCGGCGCGGCGTCGTCGCCGGCCTGCGCGACGCGGCCGATGCGCACCGCGATCCGGCGCTCGCCGATCGGGTGGAAGGGAGCATGGAGGCATGATGCTGCAGTTCGAGCCGCTGATGGAACTCGCCGTCGATGTCGGCGAGCTGGTGACGCTGGGCGCGGCGCCGCAGGGCGAACGGCGCGTGGTGGCGATCCTCGGCGGCACGTTCGAGGGGCCGATGCTGCGCGGCGAGGTGCTGCCCGGCGCCGACTGGCAGCTTCTGCGCGGCGACGGCGTGCTCGAGATCGACGCGCGCTACGCCCTGCGCGAGCAGAACGGCGGCCTGGTCGAGGTGACGAGCCAGGGCTATCGCCACGGGTCGCCGGAGGTGCTGGCGGCGCTCGCGCGCGGCGAGGCGGTCGACCCGTCGGCGTATTTCTTCCGCACCGTCATGCGCTTCACGACGGGCGCGCCGGCGCTGGCCTGGCTGAACCGCACGATCGCCGTCTCCACGGGCGCGCGGCGCGCGCGCCAGGTGCTGCTGCAGGCCTTCGCGCTGCTGTGACGCGCAATCCGCTTCGTCCGGCCGAAAGTCAGCCTGCGCGGCACGGGTGGTAAAATTGCCGGCACATGAACCCCCGGGCCGCGCGCCTCACGGCGATGGGCGGCTGCATGATGGACATCGCGTTACTCCTGCTCCTCATCCTGCTGAACGGCTTTTTCTCCATGTCGGAAATGGCCGTGGTTTCCTCCCGCAAGGCGCGCCTGCAGCGCCTGACAGATGACGGCAGTCCCGGCGCGCAATCCGCGCTGGCCTTGCACAGCGAGCCTTCCAGTTTCCTTTCTGCCATCCAGGTCGGCATCACCTCGGTCGGCATCCTCAGCGGCGCCATCGGCGAGACGGTGCTGGCCGATCCGCTGGCCGCGCGCCTGGCCGAGTTCGCGCCGATCGCGCCCTACGCCCGCGGCATCGCGCTGACGCTGGTGGTGGTGGGGCTGACGTATTTCTCGGTGGTGATCGGCGAGCTGGTGCCGAAGCGCCTGGCGCTGCGGGCGCCGGAGGGCATCGCCTCGCTGATCGCCCGCCCGATGATCTGGTTCGCCGAGTCGGTGCGGCCGCTGGTGTGGCTGTTCACGGCCTCGTCCGGCCTGCTGCTGCGCCTGGCCGGGGCGCGGCACAAGGAGGAGCCGCCGGTGACCGACGAGGAAATCAACGTGCTGATGGAGCAGGGTGCCGAGGCCGGCGTCTTCCACGAAAGCGAGCAGGCCATCGTCTCCAATGTGCTGCGCCTCGACGAGCAGCGCATCGGCGCCATCATGACGCACCGCAAGGACATCTACCTGATCGACCTCGACGAGCCGGAGGAGGAGACCCGGCGGCGCATCGCCGACTGCCCGTATACGCGCATCGTCGTCTGCCGCGACGGGCTGGAGCACATCGTCGGCCTGCTGCGCACCGCCGACCTGCTCAAGGCGGCGCTGTCCGGCGCCCCGCTCAACGTCGATGCCCACCTGCGCCCGCCGCTGTACGTGCCCGAAGGGGTGTCCACGACGCGGCTGCTGGAAAACTTCCGCAAGGCGCGCGCGCAATGCGCCCTGATCGTCGACGAGTACGGCGAGCTGCAGGGGCTGGTGACGCTGACCGACGTCCTCACCTCGATCGTCGGCGACCTGCCGTCGTCCGACATCACCGAGGAGCAGGACGTGGTGGCGCGCGAGGACGGTTCCTGGCTGATGGACGGCAGCGTGCCGGTGGAGCGCCTGAAGTCGGTGCTGGAGATCGAGGAGGACCTGCCGGCGGAGGAGGATTTCAATACCCTCGGCGGCTTCGTCATGCACATGCTGGGCCGCATCCCGGTCGTCACCGACCATTTCGAGTGGAACGGCCTGCGCTTCGAGGTGATGGACATGGACAAGAAGCGTGTCGACAAGATGCTGGTCGCCCGC
>CAJPFL010000187.1 GCA_905339315.1 Rhodocyclaceae bacterium | reverse complement strand
CGGATCGGGGCTGTTCGGCGTGGCGCGGGCGCTGACCGGGATGAACGAGCGGGTGACCTTCATCATCGACGAGAAGGGCAAGGTCGCCCACGTCCTCGACGACCCCAACTGCCCCAACCACGGGGAGGAAGTGCTGAAGTTCCTGTGATATGTGGGAGCGGCGTCCACGCCGCGATTACAGCCGCCGATATCGCGGCGAGTACGCCGCTCCTACACGATCGGTAACTATTCCAGTTCGGCCAGCAGCAGCCGTTCGATCTCTTTCGAAAACGCCATCTCCAGGTGGCCGATGCCGGCCAGCGGCACGACCTTCGCCCCTTCGAGCACCGAGCTGTCCTGCGGCATGACGTAGTTGTCCTGGCAGCTGTAGAGCGACGCCGTCGGCGGCAGCGGCACCGCGCCCGGCGCGCCGAGGTCGGCCAGCCAGGCGCTGCCGGGCACCATCTGCCGGCCGTTCTCGCCCAGCCCCAGCACCGCCAGCCGACTGCCGTGATGCGGCGAGCCGAGCGTGACGAGCTTCGCCACCTTTCCGTTGCCGTGCCGGCGCAGGTAGGCGCGCGCCACCAGCCCGCCCATGCTGTGGCCGACCAGGATCAGCTGCTCCGTGCCGGCGGCGGCGCAGACCTCGTCGATGCGCCGCGACACCTGCTCGACATAGCCGTCGATGTCGTTGAACACCGGATCCAGGCTGATCGTGCCGACCTGCCAGCCGGCCCGCGCCAGGCGGCCGCGCAATTCGAACCAGAAGCCGCGGTTGCACTGGTAGCCGTGGATCAGCAGCAGCGGCAGCCGCCCGTCCGCGCTGCGGCCGACGCGGTCGGCCGCCATGAAGAAGCGCTCGAAGGGCATGACCACCGTGAACAGCAGGAAGAAGGCCGCCAGCTCGCGCAGGAACATCGCCGCCGCCCGCCCCGGGCCGATGCGGCAGCCCGGCGGCGCCGGCGCGGCATAGGCGCGCGAAAAGGCGAAGGTCACGCCGATGATGAACGTCCGGCCGGCGACGACCAGAATCAGCGCCAGTCCCACTGCCTGTTCGGGCGCCCAGCCGCATCGGCCGACGAGCAGGAAACCCAGCAGCAGGTAGAGACCGAATTCGCCGGCCAGCATCAGGCGGTGCAGGGTTGCGGCAGCCATGTGTTGTCTCCTCAGGCCAGCGCCGGCGCCGGCTGTTTGGTCAGTTCCTCGGCCAGCCGGCTGGCGTTGCGCGCCGCCAGGCCATACACCGACAGCTGCGGGTTGGCGCCGATGCTGGTCGGGAACAGCGAACCGTCGCAGACGCTGAGGTTGCCGAGGCCGCGGTAGCGCCCCCAGGGGTCGGTGACGCCCTGCTTCCCGTCCGCCGCCATGCCGCAGCCGCCCATGACGTGCGCGCTGACGATGCGCGCCAGCTGGTTCTTCAGCGGCAGTTTCTCGATGCCGGCCTTCGCCTCCGCCCAGCTGGCATAGCCGGCGCACTGCTCGTGCACGACATAGACGCGCTTCGCGCCGGCGGCGAACTGCAGTTCCGCCATCGCCAGCCAGGAACGGCGCACGCCTTCCCAGACGAAATCCGTGATCGGGTAGTCGAGCAGCGGCGTGCCGTCGTCGCGCAGCTGCACCGTGCCGCCCGGGCTTTGCGGATGGAAGCCGTCGCGCAGCAGCGCCAGCATGGCGTGGGAAGTGGCGAACTCGCGCATCAGCTGCGTGTGCGCCTCGCCGAAGCCCTGCAGCGTCGTCGAGAACAGCACCGGATGCATCGGCGGCACTTCCAGCTTGTAGCCGATCGGGCCGTCGACGGCGACGTTCTCGAGATAGTGGTCGGAATAGATCGTCTGCGGCGCGCCGGCGTAGCCCCGCACCTCGTGGTCCATGAGCGCGGCCGAGACCGTCGTCGGATGCAGGAAGGTGCGACGGCCGAGCAGGCGGGCCGGATCCGGCGCGCCGCTGCGCAGCAGCAGCGCCGGCGTGCCGATGGCGCCGGCGGCCAGCACGAAATGCTTCGCCCGGATGCGCACGCGCCAGGGCAGCGGCCGGATGCCGGCGGCCTCCATGGCGACGCTGTCGAGCGCCTCGATGCGATCCCCGGCCATCACCAGCCGTTCGGCGCGCAGGTGGTGCACCAGCGTCGCCCCCGCCGCCAGCGCCGCCGGCAGGGTCGTCACCAGCATCGACTGCTTGGCATCGGTCGGGCAGCCCATGCCGCAGTAGCCGAGGTTCCAGCAGCCCTTGACGTTGCGGCGAATCGGCGCGACCGACACGCCCAGCTTCCAGGCCGCCTGCCGCAACAGGTTGTTGTTTTCGTTCGGGCTCAGGTCCCAGTAGCGGATGCTCAGCCGGCGGTCGACGGCGTCGAACCACGGCGCCATCGCCTCGACCGTCAGGTCCTTCAGGCCGAATTCGCGCTGCCAGTGCGCCAGCGTCGTCGCCGGCGTGCGGAAGCAGCTGGTCCAGTTCACCGTCGTCGAGCCGCCGACGCTGCGGCCCTGCAGGACGTTGATGGCCTTGTCCTTCGTCTTGCGCGCCGCCGATTCCTGGTAGAGCTGCGGGTAGGCGTCGGCCTCGCGCATCCTGAAGTCGGCGGAGGTCTTCAGCGGCCCCTCCTCGACGATCACCACCTTCAGGCCGGCCTTCGTCAGGATCTCCGCCGCGATGCCGCCGCCGGCGCCGCTGCCGACGATGGCGACGTCCGCCTCCAGCGTGCGGTCGGCCGTCAGCGCCGATGCGTCGACCACCTGCCAGCCGCTCTTGAGGCCTTCAACAAACGGATCGCGCGTCATCTCAGGATCTCCGCCGGGCCGGGATAGCCGATGGCCGGCCAGTTGTCGGGGTTGCCGTACCAGGCGCCGAGGACCAGGTCGTGCAGCGCGGCGTAGGCGCTGCGCAGCAATTCAAGGCGGCTCTCGCGCCAGCCCTGCAGGAAGGCGGCAACCTCCGCCGCCGGCGCCGCCTCCCAGCCCGGCCACAGTCCCAGCAAGGCGCGCGCCGGGGCGATGTCGAGCAGGACGAACAGCTCCGCCAGCTCCTTCTGCGCCGCGGCGGACAGGCCGGCGACGGCGACGGCGACGCCGTCGACCGTCTGCGCGATGGCGCGGCTGCGCGCCTCGCCCGACGCCGGCAGCGGGCCGGCCAGCACCGCCGGCACGATGGCGGCGATGATCGTCCGTCCCGCAGAAGTCAGTCCCGGCGGCACGGCGCTTCCCGGCGCCTCCTTCAGCCCGCGCGAATAGAACAGGCCGGCGGCCGTCAGCGCGGCGCCGCCGACGATGCCTGCCTTGATGAATTGCCGGCGCGTGATCATGTTTCCGTCATTCCCGCGAAAGCGGGAATCCATCCCGTCATTCCCGCGAAAGCGGGAATCCATCCCGTCATTCCCGCGAAAGCGGGAATCCAGAAATTGTCGCCGCGGCTATGGATCCCCGCTTTCGCGGGGATGACGGCGGGGGTCCTCGTATTCATCAGCGGATCAGCAGATTGATCATGCGCTCGAACAGCGTGCCGTAGGGCGGCTTGAACAGCCCCATGCCGTTGACGCGCGACTGGAAGAACACCGCCTTCTTCTTCGAGAACGCCTCGAAGCCCTCGAAGCCGTGGTAGTGGCCCTTGCCGCTCTCGCCGACGCCGCCGAAGGGCAGGT
>CAJPFL010000186.1 GCA_905339315.1 Rhodocyclaceae bacterium | reverse complement strand
CCTCATCGGCGGCGGCCTCGCCGTGCTGGGCCTCGCCGCCGCGCTGGTGCTCAACGCCTTCCAGAGCAACCTGGTGTTCTTCTTCACGCCGACGCAGATTGCGGCGGGGGAGGCGCCGAAGGGCAAGGCCTTCCGCCTCGGCGGCCTGGTCAAGGACGGCAGCCTGAAGCGCCAGCCCGACGGCCTCACCGTGCAGTTCATCGTCACCGACACGGCGAAGGAGATCACCGTCGCCTACACCGGCATCCTGCCCGACCTGTTCCGCGAGGGCAAAGGCGTCGTCGCCCAAGGCAAGCTCGGCGAGAACGGCCTGTTCTCAGCAACGGAAGTGCTCGCCAAGCACGACGAAAATTACATGCCCCCCGAGGCGCAGCATGCGGTCGATGAAGCGCACAAGGCGGCGAAGACGGTGAAGCCATGATCCCCGAACTCGGCCATTTCGCCCTGATCCTGGCGCTGCTCGTCGCCCTGCTGCAGGGCACCCTGCCGCTGGCCGGCGCCGCGCGCGGCAGCCTGGCGTGGATCGCGCTGGCACGGCCGGCGGCGCGCGCGCAGTTCCTGCTCGTCGCCTTCGCCTTCGGCTGCCTCACCTGGGCCTTCGTCGCCAACGATTTCTCGGTGGTGTATGTGGTGCAGCATTCCAACTCGCGCCTGCCGCTCGAGTACCGCATCTCCGGCGTCTGGGGCGGCCACGAGGGCTCGCTGCTGTTGTGGATGCTGATGCTCTGCGGCTGGACGCTGGCGGTGAGCCTCTTCTCGCGCCACCTGCCCGACGCCATGGTGGCACGCGTGCTCGGCGTGCTCGGCCTGGTCGCCGTCGGCTTCCTCGCCTTCATCCTCATCACCTCGAATCCCTTCGAGCGGCTGCTGCCGGCGGCGGAGGACGGCCGCGACCTCAACCCGCTGCTGCAGGACCCGGGGCTGATCTTCCATCCGCCGATGCTCTACATGGGCTATGTCGGCTTCTCGATCGCCTTCGCCTTCGCCATCGCCGCACTGCTCTCCGGCCAGCTCGACGCCGCCTGGGCACGCTGGTCGCGCCCCTGGACCACGGCGGCCTGGGTCTTCCTCACGCTCGGCATCGCCCTCGGCTCCTGGTGGGCCTACTACGAACTGGGCTGGGGCGGCTGGTGGTTCTGGGACCCGGTGGAGAACGCCTCCTTCATGCCCTGGCTGGTCGGCACGGCGCTGGTGCACTCGCTGGCGGTGACGGAAAAGCGCGGCGGCTTCAAGAACTGGACGGTGCTGCTGGCCATCGCCGCCTTCTCGCTGTCGCTGCTCGGCACCTTCCTCGTGCGCTCTGGCGTGCTCTCCTCGGTGCACGCCTTCGCCACCGATCCGAAGCGCGGCATCTTCATCCTGATGTTCCTGGCGGTGGTGGTCGGCTGCTCGCTGTTCCTGTTCGCGCTGCGCGCGCCCAGGGTCGGGCTGGGCGGCGCCTTCGGCCTGGTTTCGCGCGAATCGCTGCTGCTGGTGAACAACGTGCTGCTGGTGGTCGCCGCCGGCAGCGTGCTGCTCGGCACCCTGTATCCGCTGTTCATCGACGCGCTGGGCATGGGCAAGCTCTCGGTCGGGCCGCCCTATTTCAACGCGGTGTTCGTGCCGCTGATGGTGCCGCTGCTCGTGCTCATGGCGCCGGGGCCGATGGCGCGCTGGAAGCATGCCGACATGCGGCCGGTGCTGAAGCGGCTGCTGCCTGCCTTCGTTGCCGCCGTGCTGCTCGCCGTCGCCGTGCCGCTCCTCTACGGCAAATGGACGCCGCTGACGGCGATGGGCGTGCTGCTCGCCGCCTGGATTGCCGGCGGCAGCGCCGTGGCCATCGTCGAGCGCCTGCGCGCCGGCGTCTCGGGCCAGCCGCTGCACTGGTGGGGCATGCACCTGGCACATGTCGGCGTCGCCGTGTTCGTCGCCGGCGTGACGCTGGTGTCGGCCTACCAGCAGGAAAAGGACGTGCGCATGGAGCCGGACGACACCGTCAGCGTCGGCGGCTACAGCTTCCGCTTCATCGGCGTGCAGTCGGCGATGGGGCCGAACTACCGCGCCATGGTGGGCGAACTGGAACTGTCGAAGGACGGCAAGGTGCTGCGCACCATGAGGCCGGAGAAGCGCGCCTACCTGACCTCCACCATGCCGATGACGGAGGCGGCCATCGACACCGGGCTGCTGCGCGACGTCTACGTCTCGCTCGGCGAGCCGATCGACGAGCGCGCCTGGAGCGTGCGCGTGTATTACAAGCCCTTCGTCGACTGGATCTGGGGCGGCTGCCTGCTGATGGCGCTGGGCGGCCTCGTCGCCATCAGCGACCGGCGCTACCGCCTGAGGAAAGCCGCCGCCACGAAACCGGCCACCCAGGGAGCTGTCGCATGAATCGCTTTCTCCTGCCCTTGGGCATCTTCATCGTGCTGGTGGCCTTTCTCGCCATCGGCCTCAACCTCAACCCGCGCGAAGTGCCCTCGCCGCTGATCGGCAAGCCGGCGCCGGCCTTCGCCCTGCCGCAGCTGCACAAGCCGGAGGCGAGCTTCGCGCCGAAGGACCTGCAGGGCAAGGTCTGGCTGCTCAACGTCTGGGCCTCGTGGTGCGTTTCCTGCCGCCAGGAGCATCCGCTGCTGGTGGAGCTGGCGAAAAAGGGCACCGTGCCGATCTACGGCCTGAATTACAAGGATCCGCGCGACGACGCCCTGCGCTGGCTGCAGCGCTACGGCGACCCCTACGTGCTGTCCATCGCCGACGCCGAAGGGCGCGTCGGCATCGATTACGGCGTCTACGGCGTGCCCGAGACCTACGTCATCGACAGGGCCGGCGTCATCCGCTACAAGCAGATCGGCCCGGTGACGCAGGACGTCCTGGAGAAGACCATCCTGCCGCTGGTGGCGGAGCTGCAGAAATGAGGCGGCTCTTCCTCATCCTGTCTCTGCTGATCGCCTGCAGCCCCGGCTACGCCAGGGAAGCCGCGCCGACCGCCGCAGACGTCGTCGTCGAGAAGCGCATGGTGGCGATTTCCGAGGAACTGCGCTGCCTCGTCTGCCAGAACGAGTCCCTGGCCGGTTCGCAGGCCGACCTCGCCAAGGACCTGCGCCGCGAGATCCGCGAGCAGATCGCCCAGGGCAAGTCGGACAAGGAGATCCTCGACTTCATGACCGGCCGCTACGGCGACTTCGTGCGTTACCGGCCGCCGCTGAAGGGCACCACCTTCCTGCTCTGGTTCGGCCCCTTCCTGCTGCTGGTCGCCGGCATTGCGGCCCTGGGGATCATCCTGCGCCGGCGCGGCAAGCGGGTCGCTGAGGCCACCTTGAGCGCCGAGGAACAGAAGCGGGCCGAGGCGCTGCTCAGTCTGGGCGGCGAGGAAAAACCATGACCGCTTTCCTTATCGCCGCAGCGATTCTGGTCGCCGTCACCCTGCTGTTCCTGATCGTCCCGCTCGTGCGCCGGCGCGCCGCCGGCACCCAGGCCTCGCGCACCGCCATCAATGCCGGCATCTATCGCGACCAGTTCGCCGAACTCGAGGGCGACTTCGCCTCGGGCGGACTGAACCAGGCCGACTACGAGGAAAGCCGGGCGGAACTTTCGCGTCGCCTGCTCGAGGACGCCGGCGCGGAAGGGGCCTCCGCCGCGCAGGCCCGGCCGGCAAGGCGCAGCGCCTGGCTCATCGGCCTCTCCCTGCCGATCGCCGCCGCCCTGATCTATTTCGTCCTCGGCAACCTCCCCGCGCTGGCGCCGGAGAGCGCCAAGCCGGCGAAGGTCACCGCGCAGCAGATCGAGGAGATGGTGGCGAAACTCGCGGCGCGCATGGAGCAGAATCCGGACAACCCCGAGGGCTGGGTGATGCTGGCGCGTTCCTACAAGGCCATGGGCCGCTACGAGGAAGCGACGCGCGCCTTCGACAGGGCCGGGAAGCCGGTCGATGAAGATCCCCACCTCCTGTCCGAGTATGCCGAGGCGCTGGCCCTGGCCACCGGCGGCTCGCTGCGCGGTCGCCCGAGCGAACTGCTCGCCCGCGCGCTCAAGCTCGACCCGGATTTCCCCGATGCCCTCGTCCTCGCCGGCACGGCGGCCTACGAACGCGAGGACTACGCGGCGGCGGTCGTCCACTGGGAACGCCTGCTGAAGCGCCTGCCGCCGGATTCCGA
>CAJPFL010000185.1 GCA_905339315.1 Rhodocyclaceae bacterium | reverse complement strand
GCCGACCTGCGACGGATCGAGGTAGGACAGCGCCGGATTCATGTGGTTGGGGCAGGCGGACAGCAGGTCCATGCCGTCGACCTTGATGCGCAGGCGGTCGTCGGCGAGGCCGTGAATCGACGGCAGGCTGGAGACGCCGCCGGCACCGTAGAGGCTGATGCCGGGGACGTCGCGCAGCAGGCTGGCGGAGTCGCTGGTGGCGGCGCGCAGGGACTGCAGGGCCTGCGCTTCGACGGCGCTGGCGCCCGCCGGCCCGGATGTTTCCTTCGGCGCGCTGATGACCATGGGGCTCAGCGCGGTCTCCTGCGCGAAGGCAACGACGGGCAGGGCCGCCAGCAGAACCGGCAGCGGACGGAAACGGCGGCGCAACTTCATCGCATGACTCCTGGCATCGAAGAAATGCGCGATTCTAGATGCGAACGACGGCCGTTCTCCTGTGACACAGTGTCGCAGCGCGCTTCATCGCCGTGCCGGCGGGACTGACTTCCGGGATTCCTAGCAGCTGCGTTCCCAGGCGCAGGCGAGCAGTGCGTCCTGCGCCGCCTTGGTGGCGCCGGCGTTCGGATGGTTGGCGAGGAACACCACGATGGCGCGCTTGCCGCGCCGGTCGAGCACGTAGCCGGCGAGGGCGCGGGCGCCGTCGAGGTAACCCGTCTTGACGTGCGCCTGGCCGGCGACGCCGTTGCCGCCGAGGCGCTTGCGCATCGTGCCGTCCACGCCGGCAAGCGGCAGCGAGGCGATGAATTCGGGCATCACCGGGCTGGCGTAGGCGGCGGCGAGCAGGCGCCCGAGGCTCTCCGCGCTGATGCGGTCGCTGCGCGACAGGCCGGCGCCGTTCTCGATGGCGAGTTCCGGCATGCGCAGCTGCTTCTGCGCCAGCCAGTTGCGGATCGCCGCTTCGCCATCTTCGGCGCGCGCCGGCCGCTGCGCCGTTTCCGCGCCGAGGGTGAGGTACAGCTGGCGCGCCATGACGTTGTTGCTGTACTTGTTGATCTCGCGCACCACCTCGGCCAGCGGCGGCGATTCGGCGCGTGCGAGCAGGCGTGCGCCGGCGGGCAGGGTGCCCTCGCGCCAGCCGCCCTGCAGCGCGCCGCCGAGCTCCCCCCACAGCTGGCGGAAGACGCCGGCGACGAATTGCGGGTGGCCGAGCACGGCGACGTGGCGGCTCTTTTCGCCGCAGGCGGCCGGATAGCTGCCGGTGAGAATCAGGCGCGCCGCCGCATCGGTGTGGGCGAGGTCCATGCGGATGCCCTCGTACCAGACGCTGCCGCAAGGGCCCTCGGCGAGCTTCAGCAGATTCACCACGTCGAGCTGCACCGGCGCCGGCTCGGCGCTGACGGCGAGCGTTTTCGTCGCCGCATCGGGCAGGAAACTCAGGCGGATCGCCTTGTAGTTGAGGAGCAGCGCATCCGGGCCGACGTTGTAGGGCCGCAGCGGCTCGCCGTCGAAGCGCGCCGGGTCGTGGCCGTTCGCCGCGAAGTGGCTGCGGTCGAGCACCAGGTCGCCGCGGACCTCGCGCAGCCCCCTGGCGCGCAACTGGCGCAGCAGCAGCCAGAACTGCTCGAAGCCGAGCTTCGGGTCGCCGTGCCCCTTGAGCACGAGGTCGCCTTCGAGCACGCCGTCCCGCAGCGGCCCCGTGGCCCAGGCCTCGGTCTTCCAGGTGTAGGCCGGCCCGAGCAGCTCCAGCGCGGCATAGGTGGTGAGGAGCTTCATCACCGAAGCCGGATTCATCGGCCGGTCGGCATTGAAGCTGGTGCGCGGCAGGCGCGCATCGACGTCCTGCACCAGCACCGCCACCGCCGAGGGCGGCACGCTGGCGGCCTTCAGCGCACGGGCGACGGCCGCAGGCAGGCGCTCCTCCTGCTGGGCCCGCACGGGGGCGGCCAGCAGCAGGGCGGCGGCAATGGCGATGAAGGTCTGTACACGATGCATTTCCCGATCACGAGCCTCACGAATTTCCGGGGGCAGGATAGCATAGCGCCCATGGGCGGATTGCCCTTCCGGCCGCACGGCCGGGCCCGCCTACGAAGGGAATGACATGTCTTTTCAGGTTCGGAGATGCCTCCTGCGCGCCGCGCTGATCGCCTGTTCCGGCGCCGCCATGGCGGCGCCATCCGCGGCTGCGCCTGCCGCAGGGGAAAGCCGGCTGCAGCAGCAGGACGGGGCGGCGATTCGCAGCCTGCTCGTTGCCGCCATGCAGGCGACAGCCGGGCGCGGCAATGCCTACCGGCTGCGGGAGCTGGCCGAGCGCTTCTATGCCGAGAGCGGTTTCGTGCCGGCATGGTTCGAGGGAACCGCGCCCCGCAAGCAGGCGCTGCAGGCGCTCGCGCTGCTGCAGGGAGCCGCGAGCCACGGCCTCGATCCGGCGGACTACGATGCCGCCCGCCTTGCCGAACGCCTGCGCGGCGCCGGCGGCACGCGCGGGGCAGCGCCGGCCGAAGCGGCGAGCATCGACGTGGCGCTCACGCTGTCGCTCTTCCGCTGGCTCTCTGACCTGCATCTCGGCCGTGCCAGCCCGCGCGCGTTGCGCGTCCTCATCGATCTCCCGCAGGAACGGCTCGACCTCGTCAAGGCCGTGCGCGAGGCCATCGCCGCCGATCGTGTGCCTGAGTTGGCCGCCATGGCGGCGCCGCGCCTTCGGAGCTACGATCGCCTGCGCGAGGCCCTGGCGCGCTATCGCCGACTGGCCGCGGAGCATGCGGCGGACCCCCTCCCGGCCGTCCGCAAGCTGGAACCGGGGATGCCGTATGCGGGCCTCGCTGCGCTGCATCGCCTGCTGGTTGCGCTTGGCGACCTGCCGGCCTCGGCGCCGCTGCCCTCCGGCTACGAGGGGGAACTGGTGGATGCGGTCAGGCGCTTCCAGGCGCGGCATGGCCTGGAGGCGGACGGGGTGATCGGACGGAAAAGCTTCGAGCAGCTCGATGTGCCGCTGGCGCAGCGCGTGCGCCAGATCGAGCTGGCGCTGGAGCGCCTGCGCTGGCTGCCGCCGCTGCGCTCGGAGAAGGCCGTGGTCATCAACATCCCCGAGTTCCGCCTGCGCGCGCTCGAGGTTCGCGACGGCGCTGCCGCAGTCCGGCTCGGCATGAACATCATCGTCGGCCGCGCCCTCGTCACGCAGACGCCGATATTCATCGGCAGCATGCGCCATATCGAGTTCAGCCCCTACTGGAACGTGCCGGCGTCGATCGCGCGCAAGGAAATCATCCCGAAGTTGCGGCGTGATCCGGCCTATCTCGCACGCGAAGAGATGGAATTCGTCGGCGCGGGCGGGGTGACGACCGAGGTCGGCGAGGAGAACCTCGAGGCGCTGGCGCGCGGCGAGCTGCGCGTGCGGCAGCGCCCCGGGCCGAGGAACGCGCTGGGCGGCATCAAGTTCGTCCTGCCCAACGACATGGACGTGTATCTCCACCATACGCCGTCGGTCCGCCTGTTCGCGCAGAGCCGCCGCGACTTCAGCCACGGCTGCATTCGCGTCGAGGCGCCGGTGGAGCTGGCCAAGTTCGTGCTGGCCGGGCAGCAGGAGTGGAACGAGGAGCGGATTCTCGCCGCGATGGCGGCGGGTACGCCCTCGACCGTCCGCCTGGCCAGGCCGCTGCCGGTGGTCGTCTTCTACACGACGGCGCTGGTGGAGGACGACGGCCGCGTCCTTTTCCTGCCCGATATCTACGGGCACGACCGCGTGCTCGAGCGGGCGCTGAGGGAGCGGTAGGCAGCGCGCCGGATGCGGCGCGCGGTGGCGTCACCAGCGGCGCACGCGCCCGGTGTCGATATGCACGAAATTCGACGCGGCGTAATAGCCGACGCCGCCCGCCCGCATGCTGAGTGCGGCGTCGCGCAGGTCGGCCAGGGCGACCCCGGGCAGCCGGATGTCCAGCGCGCGTCCCTCGAGATGCAGGCTGCGGCTCGCCACGCCGCCGGCGCCGTTGCGGCGCAGGCGGTCGTTGGTGGATGGGCAGCGATAGGCGGAAATCACCTGGAAGGGCGCCTCGCGGCCGAACAGCAGCTGCAGCTGGTGCAGCTGGTCATACAGGCCGGGGTCGATGCGGCCGACCTCGCCCGAGTAGTGGTCCCGCAGGAAACGGTTGAGGCTTTGCAGGGAATCCGGCAGGTAGTCGCCACCGACCGCATACACCAGCGAGAGCTTCTCGCCGGTATGGGTATGTTCGAAAGCCAGGCTGCGCGCCGCGGGCAGCGAAGCCAGTGCCTGGCGGCTGGCGAGCAGCGAGGCGCCGACGGCAGCGCCCGCAAGGCGTGCGATGAAGGATCGGCGGGTAATCTTGGCAGCCTGCAACTGAAGCGCTCCGGCTCGGATGGAATCCGGAGCATATTATGCCCCACACCCCTTGAATATCCGAACAAAAGCGCATATTATTAGCACTCGTTAGCATTGAGTGCTAATGGAGCTTCCGCTATCCAAATATGTGAGCGTTCGCTCACTTTCATGAAATTCGCTCTGTAGAGAGGAGATAACTCTATGAAAATTCGTCCTTTGCATGACCGGGTGATTGTCAAGCGCCTCGAAGAGGAACGCAAGACGGCCTCCGGCATCGTCATTCCCGACACTGCCGCCGAGAAGCCCGATCAGGGCGAAATCATGGCTGTCGGCCCCGGCAAGCGCGACGACAACGGCAAGCACATCGCCCTCGACGTCAAGGTCGGCGACAAGGTGCTGTTCGGCAAGTACGCCGGCCAGACCGTCAAGGTGCAGGGCGAGGAACTGCTCGTCATGCGCGAAGAAGACATCATGGGTGTCGTTGAAGGCAAGTAACGGAATCGTTTAGGAGAAAACACAATGCCTGCTAAAGAAGTCAAATTTGGTGATTCCGCCCGCCACCGCATGGTGGAAGGCGTCAATATCCTGGCCGACGCGGTCAAGGTCACGCTCGGCCCGAAGGGCCGCAATGTCGTGCTGGAGCGCTCCTTCGGCGCGCCGACGGTGACCAAGGACGGCGTTTCCGTCGCCAAGGAAATCGAGCTCAAGGACAAGTTCCAGAACATGGGCGCGCAGATGGTGAAGGAAGTCGCTTCGAAGACTTCCGACGTCGCCGGCGACGGCACCACCACCGCCACCGTGCTGGCCCAGTCGATCGTGCGCGAGGGCATGAAGTTCGTCGCCGCCGGCATGAACCCGATGGATCTCAAGCGCGGCATCGACAAGGCCGTCATCGCCGTCGTCGACGAGCTGAAGAAGCTGTCGAAGCCCTGCACCACCTCGACCGAGATCGCCCAGGTCGGCGCCATCTCCGCCAACGCCGACGGCGACATCGGCAAGATAATCGCCGATGCCATGGACAAGGTCGGCAAGGAAGGCGTCATCACCGTCGAGGACGGCAAGTCGCTGCAGAACGAGCTGGAAGTGGTCGAGGGCATGCAGTTCGACCGCGGCTATCTGTCGCCCTACTTCATCAACAATCCGGACAAGCAGATCACCATCCTCGACAATCCCTTCGTCCTGCTCTTCGACAAGAAGATCTCCAACATCCGCGACCTGCTGCCGGTGCTGGAGCAGGTGGCCAAGGCCGGCCGGCCGCTGCTGATCGTCGCCGAGGACGTCGAAGGCGAGGCGCTCGCCACCCTGGTGGTGAACAACATCCGCGGCATCCTCAAGACCTGCGCCGTCAAGGCGCCGGGCTTCGGCGACCGCCGCAAGGCGATGCTGGAAGACATCGCCATCCTCACCGGCGGCCAGGTCATCGCCGAGGAAGTCGGCCTGTCGCTGGAGAAGGCCACGCTGAAGGACCTCGGCCAGGCCAAGCGCATCGAGATCGGCAAGGAGAACACCACCCTCATCGACGGCGCCGGCGAAGCCAAGGCCATCGAGGCGCGCGTCAAGCAGATCCGCGCGCAGATCGAGGAAGCCACCAGCGACTACGACAAGGAGAAGCTGCAGGAACGCGTCGCCAAGCTCGCCGGCGGCGTGGCGCTGATCAAGGTCGGTGCCGCCACCGAGGTCGAGATGAAGGAGAAGAAGGCCCGCGTCGAGGACGCCCTGCACGCCACCCGTGCTGCGGTCGAAGAGGGCATCGTCCCCGGCGGCGGCGTGGCGCTGATGCGCGCCCGCAGCGTCAAGGTGAAGGGCGACAACCACGACCAGGAAGCCGGCATCAAGATCGTGCTGCGCGCCCTGGAGCAGCCGATGCGCGAGATCGTCGCCAACGCCGGCGAGGAGCCGAGCGTGGTGGTGAACAAGGTCAACGAGGGCAAGGGCAACTTCGGCTACAACGCCGCCACCGGCGAGTACGGCGACATGGTGGCGATGGGCGTGCTCGACCCGACCAAGGTGACGCGTACCGCGCTGCAGAACGCTGCCTCCGTGGCCGGCCTGATGCTCACCACCGACTGCATGGTGGCCGAGCTGGTCGAAGACAAACCGGCCGGCGGCATGCCCGGCGGCATGGGCGGCATGGGTGGCATGGGCGGCATGGACATGGGCATGTAATCGGCTTTGCCGAATTCATATCCAGCCATATCAAACTTCCATCCAGGACAGACCCCGCTGCGGCGGGGTTTGTCTTTTGATGGAGGGCAAACTATCTTGCCGGGAGTGGGGCATGCTATAGTTTGAGCACGAAGTAGAACCGGGGGGGATGTAAATGGACTTGAATACCGTTTACAGAAAAACCCAAAAAGGTCAGGAGGAGATCGCCCAGCGGACCGTGCTCGGCATGCGCGAGCGCACCCTGCTGGTGATGGTCGACGGCAAGGCGACGGTTGCGCAGCTGCTGGCCAGGGCGCAGCACATGCCGGATCCGCCGGCCCTTCTTGCGAAATTGATCGACGGCGGATTCATCGCCGCCGATGCAGCCGCCGCGCCGAATCCCGCGGCGGCATCTGCATCGTCACAGGCGCCCGCACAGGCGCAGGCCGCGCCGCCGGAGCAGCAGGCCATGCAGCAGACCATGCGCTACGCCGAGCGTTTCCTCGACCAGGTGCTGGGGCCGCAGTCCGAGGCATTGGCCGAGGCCATCGACAAGTGCAAGACCCTGCCGGAGTTGCGCACCAGGCTCGAGAAGACGCGCGACGTCATCGAAGGAATGGGCAAGAAACGCAGGGCCGAGGAATTCTGGGTTGCGGTGCAGGCGCTGCTCGAAGGCAGGCAGCCACCCGCCCCCGCCCAGGCCAGCCCGGCGGCGCCAGCAGCGGCGCCAGCCGCCCCACCGGCGGCGGCGCCTTCGCCCCCGCCGCCGTCAGCCCCGGCGCCTCCTCCTCCTTCCATCCCGGAAGCCGTGCGCTTCGCGCGGCGCTTTCTCAACGATGCCCTCGGGCCGGACGCCGACACCTTCCTGGAAGCCATCGAGAGATGCAAGACACTGCCGGAGCTGTGGGCCGCCATGGAGAAGACGCGCGACCGGCTGGCGGCGAGCGGCAGCAGGCGCAAGGCCGAGGAATTCTGGAAAGGCGTGGAGTTGCGCCTGCCGGCAGCCTGAGCCGCGCCGCAGCCGGGAATCATGCGGCGCGCTGCCGCGATATCCGCCCCCGAAAACCGAGTCAAAGGAGACCAGCGGAAACAGGCTAAACTGCGCGGCTTACAGTGGCCTTTCACCGCAGCGGCTTTCTCATGCACATCCTGCTGGCCGAAGACGATCGCATCATCGCCGACGGGCTGGTGCGCGCCCTGCGCAAGTCCGGCTTCGCCGTCGACCATGTCGCCAGCGGCAGCGATGCCGACGCTGCGCTGCTGTCCCAGCAGTTCGACCTGCTGATCCTCGACCTCGGCCTGCCCAGGCTGAATGGCATCGAGGTGCTGAAGCGCCTGCGCGCGCGCAAGTCGCCGTTGCCGGTGCTGATCCTGACGGCGCAGGACGGGCTGGAGGACCGCGTGCGCGGCCTCGATGCCGGCGCCGACGACTACCTCACCAAGCCCTTCGCCCTGCCGGAACTCGAGGCGCGGGTGCGCGCGCTCACCCGCCGCGGCACCGGCAACCCGACGAAGATCGAGTTCGGGCCGCTGACCTACGACCAGACCGAGCGCAGCGCCCGGCTCGACGGCCAGGCGGTGGACCTTTCCGCCCGCGAACTGGGCCTGCTGGAGATACTCGTCCTGCGCGCCGGACGCCTGGTGAGCAAGGAACAGCTGGTCGACCACCTCTGCGGCTGGGGCGAGGAGGTCAGCACCAACGCCATCGAGGTCTATGTGCATCGCCTGCGCAAGAAGCTGGAGCCGGGCGGCGTGCGCATCAACACCGTGCGTGGCCTCGGCTACTGCCTGGACCGGCCGGATGGCGCTTAGCGACAGGCTGCTGCGACGGCAGCCGGACGAGGCCGAACGGCAGTCGGTGTTCGGCGAGATCCTCGACTGGATGCTGATGCCGCTGCTGCTGATCTGGCCGCTCAGCGTGATCCTCATCCAGGGGGTGGCCAACAGCATCGCCGACGATCCCTACGACAAGGCCCTGGCGGAAAGCGCCCTGACCATTGCCCGGCTGGTCTCGGTGAGCGGCGGCAGGGTCAAGGTCGGCCTGCATCCGCAGGCGCGCAGCGTGCTGCATGCCGACGAGTCCGATACCATCTATTTCCAGGTGCTCGGCTTCAGGAACGAGCTGGTGGCCGGGGATCTGGCCATCCCCTGGGTGGAGCCGCCGCCGGCAATCGTTTCCGAGAAGGTCCATTTTCGTGACGCCGATATCAAGGGCGAGGAGATCCGCGTCGCCTACCTCTACATCATGCCGCTGCCGGATCAGCCGCCGCTGCTGGTGCAGGTGGCCGAGACGCGCAACAAGCGCAGCGCCCTGGCCAGCCGCATCATCTCCGGCGTCACCCTGCCGCAGTTCGCTGTCATCCCGCTGGCGGTGCTGCTGGTGTGGGTCGGCCTCAGCCGCGGGGTGGCGCCGCTCAACCGGCTCGGCAGCCTGATCCGCCGCCGGCTGCCGACCGACCTGTCGCCGATCCCGACGGCCGGCGTGCCGGAGGAGGTCAAGCCGGTGATCCGCGCCTTCAACGACATGATGGCGCGGCTCGAGCAGAACCTGCAGGCGCAGCAGCGCTTCATCGGCGATGCCGCGCACCAGATGCGCACGCCGCTCACCGGCCTGAAGATGCAGACCGAGCTGGCGCTGCAGGAA
>CAJPFL010000184.1 GCA_905339315.1 Rhodocyclaceae bacterium | reverse complement strand
GGCAGCCCAGACAGGGCATATTGGGGCGATGGGCACGCTCGGCATGTTGTTGGCTACCGGGAAGGGAGGTGTTACCCGGGACATGGAGCGCGCGGTTTATTTGATGCAGCAAGCTGCCAAACATGGTGATGAACAGTCCTCGCGCATGCTTTCCATGATCGAGAAAGGGGAGGGCATGTTCGCAACAGGCAAGAGAAATCGCTCACGGTAGATGCCAGCTATCTCTCGCACAAAAAAATAAAAAATGCGATGTCACCTCTACAAGTAGCCGCCCCCCTCTGGCCCACAGCCCCCCCCACCCCCTACCCCCGGCATGTCGTCGGGTTCCCTTCTGACTGCCCCGGCCTGCCGCTGACTACCCCCCCAGTGCCCCTACAGGTCAACACGACGCATCAAGAAGGGGGATGGACATATTCAAGCGCACATTAGCCCCTTGCCCGCATCCCTGAAACTTAACCCCCCCGGGTCTCGGCATTCCCCGAGTTGAGCCTAAAAGAGCCGAAGCGCCGCCCGACACTCGCTAGCATTGATCGGAATTGGCTACATGGTGGCTACATGAAGGCCAAAAAGAAAAAGGCCAGTCGTTTGACTAGCCTAAGTTATTGATTATTGGTGCCGGCAGCAGGAATCGAACCCGCGACCTTCTGATTACAAATCAGTTACTCTACCAACTGAGCTATGCCGGCACGCGTGAAATTATAGCCGAATGCCCTGGCTTCCCTGCGTCATTGCCTGTGCTTAACGTTGTCACTCAATGCAGGGCGGGCCTCAAATGCGGTCGTTCGCCCGCCAGCCGCTCGGTCAGCCTGTCGCTATCCAGCGGCTGGCTGAAATGAAATCCCTGGAACTGGTCACATTGCGCCTTCTGCAGCATCTCGACCTGGCGGACGGTTTCCACACCCTCGGCAATGGTCACCAGACGCAAGCTCTTCGCCAGCGCCATGATGGCATGCACGATGGCGGTATCCTCGTCATTGATGCCCAGCGTATGCACGAACGACTTGTCGATCTTGAGAATGTCGATGGGAAAGCGCTTCAGGTAGGACAGCGAGGAATAGCCGGTGCCGAAATCGTCGATGGAGATCCTGACACCCATATGCTTCAGGGCCCGCAACATGCCGACTGCGGACTCGGCGTCATGCATGATGACCGATTCCGTGATTTCCAGGGTCAGCGCCTGCGGCTGCAGGCCGGCATCCGCCAGGGCCCGGTTGACGGTGTCGAGCAGGCGCGGCTGGGCGAACTGCACGGCGGAAACGTTGACCGAGACGGACAGGTCGGCATACCCCTGGTCGTGCCAGCCCTTGGCCTGGCGGCAGGACTGGCGCAGCACCCACTCCCCAATGTCGACAATCAGGCCGGACTCATCGGCGATGGGGATGAACCGGTCGGGCGGAATCAAGCCGCGCTCGGGGTGGCGCCAGCGCACCAGGGCTTCGACGCCGATGGTCTTGAGCGTGGCGGCATCGACGCAAGGCTGGAATTGCAGGAACAGCTCGTCGCGCTCGACGGCATGGCGCAGCTCGCTCTCCATGGCGATGCGTTCGGCAGAGTTCGCATTCATCTCCCGCACATAGAAGCGAAAACCGTTGCCGCCGCCCCGCTTGGCTGTAGCCATCGCCGTCTCGGCATTCATCAGCAGGTCATACACTTGTCGCCCGTCATCCGGCATCAGGGCAATGCCGACCGAGCAGGTCAAATACAGCTCGATGCCGGTATGCATGAAAGGCGCCTCGAACACCTGCTTCAGATGTTCGGCCAGGCTCTGGGCGCTGGCCCTTTCAGTCAGGCCGGGACAATAGATACCGAACTCGTCTCCGCCGAAGCGGGCCAGGATGGCGTCCGAATCGGCAATGCACGCCTTCAGTCTTGACGAAGCCTGGCGGAGAATTTCATTGCCGGTTTCATAGCCGAATGAACTGTTGATCCGCAGGAATCGGTCGAGATCGATATACAGGAGCGTGCCGCAGGGCAAGCTTCCCGAGGTTTCGCACTCGGCAATGCTTTCGGTGACCCTGGCGCAAAAGGCATTGTGATTGGGCAGGCTGGACAGCTTGTCGAAATTGGCCAGCTCCAAGATGCGCGTGTCGGCCTGGCGAACTGCGCTGCGCGCAGCCGCGCCCTTCAGTTCGCGCTCGATGACGGGAATCAGCCGCGCGAGGTTGCCCTTCTGGATGTAATCATTCACCCCCTTGCCCATGGCCGAATAGGCGGCCTGGTCGCTGATATGCCCGGAATAGATGATGAAAGGAATGTCCTTGCCGCTCTGCTTGAGGATCTCCAGCGCCGTCAGCGCATCGAACCCGGGCATCGAGTGGTCGCAGATGATCAGGTCCCAGTCGTTCTTCTCGAGCGCCAGGCTCATGTCGCCGGCGGTGTCGACACGCCTGAAGCCGACCTTGACGCCGCGCGCGGCCATCTCCGAATAAAGCAGATAGGCGTCGTCCTCGGAATCGTCGACGATCAGCATGCTGATGGGCTGTTCCTGAAACATCATGATCATGCGCGCTCGTTCCACAGCTGGCTATGTTGGAGGAATTTATAGGCGCCAACCGATCTTGTAAAGGCGCCCGGCGTCGGAACTTTGGCGCCCCGACAGTTCACAGCGCGTTCATGGCGTTAAAATGTTTCCATGAATTATTGCAGCCATTGCGGCGCTCCCGTAAGCCTGAAGGTGCCGGCGGGCGATACCCTGCCCCGCCATGTCTGCGAGCGCTGCGGCACCATTCACTACGCCAATCCGAAAATGGTGGTCGGCGCGATTCCCGAGTGGGAAGACAAAATCCTGCTCTGCCGCCGCGCCATCGAACCGCGCGCCGGCCTGTGGACGCTCCCGGCCGGCTTCATGGAAAACGCCGAGACCACGGCCGAGGCAGCCGCGCGGGAAACGCTGGAGGAAGCCTGTGCGCGGGTGGAGATCGGCCCGATATTCAGCTTCATCAACGTGCCGCATATCAACCAGGTGCACATCCTCTACCGCGCCCGCCTGCTCGACCTGGATTTCGCCCCCGGCCATGAGTCGCTGGAAGTCGAGCTGTTCGAGGAAGCCGCCATCCCGTGGCAGGAAATCGCCTTCCGCACCATCGGCATGACCCTGCGTCACTACTTCGAGGACCGCAAGGCCGGCAGTTTCGGCTTTCACGCCCGCGACCTGGTATACGCCCAGAAGTAGCTGCTATTGCATCTCGGCGATATCGAAAGTCACCGGCATGCGCACGGCAAATTCGCGCCCGCGCAGGGAATCCGGCAGAACCGTTGTCGCCGCGGCATTCCGCATCAGCAAGACCGCCTCGCGATCGAGAACCTCGTGGCCGCTGGAACGCGCCAGCAGCACTTGCCAAGGCTGGCCCCCGGGGGAAACATCCACCCGAACTTCCGCCGTTCCCGTCCAGCCGCGCTCCCGCGCCAGCGGCGGGTAACGGCGATGGGCCCGGGCTTCCCTTGCCAGGCCGATGCGGTAGGCACGAAGCCCTTCGGCATCGGGGCCCTCCCCAGCCGCAGCCGGCGCCATGCCTCTGGCAGCGTCCGCCGCAGCCGCGCCTGGCGAAGCCGCAGCCTGTTCGGCCAAGACGGCCGGCGCAGGCCTCGCGAGCGCGGCGGCAGCCACGGGCTGTTCCGCCGCTGCCGATCTGGCGTGGCTTGCCTTGCCGGAGACTGGGGTGCCCCGCTGCGCAGGCGGTGGCGACGGCTCGGGCACCGCCTCGGCGCGCAGGGTCGCGAGCAGGGGCGCCTGGCCTGTCTCCATGCCCGTGCGCGGCAGGGCCGCCGGCCAGAGCAGGAGAAAATGCAGGGCGAGGGAAATCATCAGGGCCGGCAATAAGCTGCCGCCGCCCCCTGCTTTTCCAACAAGGCTTTGAAAACGCTCCATGCTCTGATACTCTACGGCAAGGTTATGATTTTACATCGAAGATCGGACTGAAGATCGTCATGCCAAACTCGGGGCATCCGCTGATCCTGACGCTCGACATGCATGGTGCACCGCACCGCTGGGTGACCTGGCAGCACGCCTGTTTCTACTACGCCAAGAATCTCGTCGCCTGGGTCGCCGGCGACCACAGTTTCACCTTCCATGGCGGCATGAGCCGCCTCACCGGCGAGCGGTCCTTCATCACCGTAGACAGCATCATCGCCATCAAGGGCAAGGCACTGGCGCCGCGCGCCCATTCCGCCGTGCCGCCGCTGAACAACCGCGAACTGTTCCATCGCGATCGCCACACCTGCGCCTACTGCGGTCATGAATACTCCTTCCTGCGGCTGACGCGCGACCACATCCAGCCGGTCTCGCAGGGCGGGCGCGACCTGTGGATGAACGTCGTCACCGCCTGCCGCCATTGCAACCAGAGGAAGAGCGGACGCACGCCCGAGCAGGCCGGCATGGAACTGCTGTACACCCCCTACGTGCCGAACAAGGCCGAATTCCTCATCCTCTGCAACCGCAACATCCTCGTCGACCAGATGGATTTTCTGGCGCAGCACGTCTCCGCGCACAGCCGCCTGAAGACGGGCTGATTCGCGCCAGCCGGTAGAATAGGCGGATGCAGCTTCCGCCCGGCACCCGGCTCCTCACCGCCTACCGCAAGCACTGGGCCCACCGCTTCGGCGTCTCGCCCTTCCTGCCCATGACGCGCGCCGAGATGGCGGCGCGCGGCTGGGACGAATGCGACATCATCCTCGTCACCGGCGACGCCTATATCGACCATCCCAGTTTCGGCATGGCGCTGATCGGCCGTCTGCTCGAGGCGCAGGGCTTCCGCGTCGGCATCCTCAGCCAGCCCGACTGGCACTCGGCGGATGCCTTCCGCGCGCTGGGCCGGCCGAAGCTGTTCTACGGCGTCACCGCCGGCAACATGGATTCGATGGTCAACCGCTACACCGCCGACCGCAAGATCCGCTCCGACGACGCCTACACGCCGGACGCCGAGCCGGGCCGGCGGCCCGACCGCGCCGTCGCCGTCTACGCCCAGCGCTGCCGCGAGGCCTGGCCCGGAACGCCGGTGGTGATCGGCAGCATCGAGGCCTCGCTGCGCCGCATCGCCCATTACGACTACTGGTCCGACACGGTGCGCCGCTCGGTGCTCGCGGATTCCAAGGCCGACCTGCTGCTTTTCGGCAACGCCGAGCGCGCCCTCGTCGAACTCGCCCACCGCCTGGCGAAGGGCGTGCCGATCCGCGAGATCCGCGACCTGCGCGGCTCCGCCTTCATGGTGGCGCGCGGCTGGCGGCCCGGCGCCGAATGGACCGAAACCGATTCGACCGAAATCGACACGCCGGGCGCCGTGCATCCGCATCCCGATCCCTACGCAATGCAGGAGGCAAAAGTCAGCCCCCAGGACACGGCGGCGGGCATACCGCTGCGCTTCGTGAAGACGGAAGCGCGCCGTGCCGCCCGCGCCCACACGGTGATCCGCCTGCCGTCCTACGAGCAGGT
>CAJPFL010000183.1 GCA_905339315.1 Rhodocyclaceae bacterium | reverse complement strand
TGCACGCAATGCAGCAGCAGGCCGCGCACCTGGCGGTCGAGGGTGTTGTAGTAGCCGTCGGTGTGCCACTTGATGCCGCGGTCGGTGTACGGGATGAACTCGGTGCGCGTGCCGGCCGGCGCCACCGCCAGCGGCGAGATGCCGTCGTCGTCGGCCAGCCGGTTGGCGTCGAGGTTGACCAGGCCGAGCTGGCGGCCGAGCAGGCGCGGAATGTCCTTGTCAGGATCGTCGCCGGTGCGCGAGGCGTAGAGCGCCATGTTGGCGACGCCGCAGCGCGCCAGCAGCGCCGCGCGCTCGGCGGAAGTCAGCCGGCGCGGATCGGCGATTTCGACGACGAGGTCGCCGAGCGAGCGCGGATGGGTGGCCAGCTTGCTGCCGCGCCAGGCGGCGTAGGCGGTGGCATTGTCGAGATCGAACTGGGCGGGCAGCATCATTCTCCGGAAATTCCTTCGCGGGCACGTCGTGGGGGTTTCTCGTCGCCGCCGAACAGGCCGGCGAGCG
The DNA here is from genome assembly GCA_905339315.1 of Rhodocyclaceae bacterium. GTDB lineage: Bacteria > Pseudomonadota > Gammaproteobacteria > Burkholderiales > Rhodocyclaceae > Desulfobacillus. The sequence continues at coordinate 1,471 of CAJPFL010000183.1, read as the reverse complement.
TTTTCTGGATGGCCTTCACGCCTTCCGGCGCCTCGATCTCCATCACCTGGTCGTATACCCAGTTCTTGTCCTTCTCCGGCATGCTTTCGCGGACGCGGGCGGCATAGGCGCGGCGAAAGCCGAAATCCGGCCCCTTTGCGTCGCAACCGTAGTCGGCGTAGTCGACGCCGGCGGCATTGAACACCTCGAGGAAGCGCCGGCGGCAGGCGCCCGGCTCGCTCGCCGCGAGCAGCATGTCGGCATTGTCCTCGATGGCCTCGGCCATGCGTTTCGCCAGGGCGGTGGTGAATTCGCCGCGGCGCGCCGCGTCCAGCTGGTCGAAGGCGACGCGGTCGGCGAAGTGCGCATGGAAGGCCATCGTCTCGCAGACGTAGTCGAAATACGGCCGGCCGAGGTCGATGTCGAACTTCGCTTCGCGCATGCGCCTGATCGACTCGACGGCCAGCTTCCACGAGAGCATGGCGACGACGCTGGCGAGTTCCGCCAGGGTGCGTTCGCGCCCGCCGGCATGGAAGCGGCTGCGGATGCGGATGGCCATCGATCAGTCGATCAGTGCTCGCCCTTGGTGCGGCGGATGCCGGCGAGGCGGTTGCCCTGCTTCTGCGGGCCGCCGCGCGGGAAGATCTCGTGCAGGTAGTGGTTGCTGCCCTTCTCCTTGCCCCACTTTCCGGTGAAGTGGGTGATCATGGCGCGCACCTGCGGCTGCACGCGGTGCTCGGCGTGATAGTCGCGGATGTAGCGGATCACCTGCCAGTGCTCGTCGGTGAGGGCGAGGCCCTCCTCCTGCGCCAGCGCGCGGGCGAAGCCCTCCGACCAGTCGTCGAGGTCGATCAGGTAGCCCTCGGAATCGACGGGGATGTCGCGCCCGTCGACCCGCAGGGTCCGCGCGGCAAATTCCCGGTAGGCATCGCCCATGGCGTCTCCTCAGTAGCCGCCCTTGCCGAAGGGCTTCGGCAGGCCGGCGACCTTCACCGCCTGCTTCGCCGGGCCGTCCTTCGGGAAGAGGTCGTACATCAGCTTCGAATCGGCTTCCGGCATCAGCTCGGCCATGTCCTTCATGAAGGCGCGGAAGTTCGGCGTGTGGCCGTCCTCGCGGTACTTGTCGCGCATGTAGTTGATGATCTTCCAGTGGTCGTCGGTCAGCGCGACGCCCTCGGCCGCGGCGATGACCTGCACCGCCTCGTCGCTGAAATCCGGCTCCAGCAGGTAGCCGTCGGCATCGACTTCCTTGTCCTCGCCGTTGATCGTGTAGCCCATTGCTGTCTTCTCCTGATTGGTTTGATGAAGGTTATTTCTTGCGCAGGTAGAACTCGAAGGCGCCGCGCGCGATTTCGACGCGGTCGACCAGTTCGAGCGGGGTGTTGTTCACCCAGGCATCGACGTCGGCCGGGGTGCCGGGGCAGTTGCTCACCAGCATCAGCATCTCGCCGGACTGCATGCCGTCGAGGACCTTTTTCGCCTCGAGGATCGG
>CAJPFL010000182.1 GCA_905339315.1 Rhodocyclaceae bacterium | reverse complement strand
GTCGGCCTGTTCGAGGCCGGCATGTACGAATACGACTCCGGCCTGGCGCTGGTGCACCTGGCCGACGCGCAGGCGCTGTACCGCATGGAGGACCGCGTCTCCGGCGTGCGCCTGAAGCTCGACGACCTGTTCGCCGCGCCGCGCGTGGCGCGCGAGCTGATGAACCTTGTCGAGGGCGAAGTCTACATCGCCGACTGGACGCGCAGCCATGCCAACTTCTTCCGCGCCGTGCAGATCGAGAAGAACGTGATGTTCATCATCCTGCTGCTGATCGTCGCCGTCGCCGCCTTCAACATCGTGTCCACCCTGGTGATGGCGGTCACCGACAAGGAATCCGACATCGCCATCCTGCGCACCCTGGGGGCGAGCCCGGCCAGCATCATGCAGGTGTTCATCGTGCAGGGCGCGCTGATCGGCGTCATCGGCCTGGCGCTCGGCCTCGCCGGCGGCATCGCCCTGGCGCTCAACATCGACGTGGTGGTGCCGGCCATCGAGCGCCTGTTCAACACCCAGTTCCTCGCCAAGGAGGTGTATTACATCTCCGAGCTGCCTTCCGACCTGCAGTGGCGCGACGTCGGCGTCATCGCCGCCGTGTCGTTCGCGCTGACTTTGCTGGCGACGCTGTATCCGAGCTGGCGCGCCTCGCGCGTCAATCCCGCCGAGGCCCTGAGATATGAGTGAGGCAGCCGTCCTCTCCTGCCGCGGCCTGAAGAAGACCTACCTGCAGGGCAAGGTCGGGGTGCCGGTGCTGCTCGGCGTCGACCTCGACATCGCCCGCGGCGAGCGTGTCGCCATCGTCGGCGCCTCCGGCTCGGGCAAGAGCACGCTGCTGCACCTGCTCGGCGGGCTGGACCAGCCTTCGGCGGGCACGGTCAGCCTGCTCGGCCGCGATCTGACGCAGGTGAATGAGGCCGAGCGCGGCCGCCTGAGGAACGAAAGCCTCGGCTTCATCTACCAGTTCCACCACCTGCTGCCGGAATTCTCCGCGCTGGAAAACGTCGCCATGCCGCTGCTGATCCGGCGCCTGCCGCGCGCGGAAGCGGAGGCAAGGGCGGCGGAGATGCTGAAGGAAGTCGGGCTGGGCCATCGATTTGAGCACACGCCTGGCGAGCTGTCCGGCGGCGAGCGCCAGCGGGCGGCGGTGGCGCGGGCGCTGGTGACGCAGCCGGCCTGCGTGCTGGCCGACGAGCCGACCGGCAACCTCGACCGCCATACCGCGGAGAGCGTCTTCGACCTGATGCTGGCGCTCAACGAAAGCCATCGCACCAGCTTCATCATCGTCACCCACGACCTGCGCCTGGCGGCGCGGGCGCAGCGCACGCTGACGCTCAGCGACGGCGTGCTGGCCG
>CAJPFL010000181.1 GCA_905339315.1 Rhodocyclaceae bacterium | reverse complement strand
GATCGATGCGCCAAGCATGGCGGCGGCGCCGGCCTCGTTGGCGCAGGATTCGAAATGCACGCCAAGCTCGTCGAGCAGTCCGCGCGCGTCGTGGAGCACGTCCATGAGGTGCGACACCGGCGCGCCCTGGTAGCCGCCGACATAGGAGACGCCGCTCTGCAGCAGCGCCTTGGTGACGGCGAGGATGCCCTCGCCGGTGAAGGTTTGGCCGGCGCCCAGCCGCAGCCTGGCGACTTCCGCCTTGAAGGATCGTTCCATGGTCTCTCTGTCGGCGGCCCGGCGTACCGGGACCGCTCCGTTTTAAATGTTGAACAGGCGATTGCTCGCCGCTTATTTCACATCGAACCGCTTCACGCCCGCGCGCTTGGCGGCCTTGATCAAGTCTTCGTCCAGCGTTGCCAGCGGCAGGCCTTCGCGCAAAGCCAGGTCGAGGTAGGACGCATCGTACGCCGACAGCTTGAACCGGCGCGCCAGCTGCAGCGTGCTGCCCAGCGCCTGCGCGGATGTTGCGCCATCGATTGCGATATCCATCCGCTGCAGCATGCCGACAAATGCCTCGCTGCGCGCTTCCGTGCCAAGCGCCTTCGCCTCGGCCCGGGCCAGCACGTTGGCGACTTCCAGGCTCCAGATTCCGGGCACGACCGCCTCGTCGCTCTTCATGGCCTCCAGGACACGCGAGGCATAGGCCAGTTCCTGCGGCCTGCCGTCACCGAAATACCAGCGCATGGCCACGGAATTGTCGAGGACGAAGCTCATTGGGCCATCCCCCCGCCCCCTACCCTCGGAAGGGGGTGACGGACGTTTGCCGCTTCGCGGCTCGATATTGCTGGCTGTCCCCTCCTTGGGACGGCCCGGCGGAGGGCGCTCACGGCCGACCCTCCTCGATCAGAGCCTTGATATCCACGCCCTTGACCGGCTTCTCGGCCATGAAGCGCTTCATTTCCTCGACCGCCTGGGCCGCGTCGTGCCGGCCGGCTCCCTTGGCGGGAACCAGATCGGCAATCGCTTCCCCGCGATGGGTGATCGTGTACCGCTTGCCGGACTGCACGCCGCGCAGCAATTCCGGCAGTTTCGTCTTGGCCTCGTAGGCCCCCACTTCGATCTTCATGGTCGGCTCCAGTGTCTTGTCGCCGACCAGTATATAGACCGGTCTTTTATAAATCAAACATTACACGGCCCGACCGGACATGGCCTGCGCCATCGCCGGGTGGCGGCCCTCGGCGAGGCTCCTGATGAAGCCGACGTTCTTCTCCACCGTGCCTTCGATGTGCGCGACCTGCTCGGGTTCGAGGTGGCGGTACTTGCCGAGGGCTTCGAGGTAGGCGTCGATCGGCAGCGCGTCGTCGAGCGGGCGCGACAGGCGCAGGCCGTCGCGCGGATTGAAATCCCAGAGCATGACGAAGTTGGTCTCGACGGCCTTCCTCGCCACCTCGATGTTCTCGTGCGAGGGGAAGCGCCAGCCGGTGGTGCACGGCGAGTAGATGTGCAGGTAGGCGAAGCCGCGCTTCGAGGCGGCGATGGCGCGGTCCAGCTTGGCGTAGAGGTCTTCCATGAAGGCGGTGGAGGCCGTGGCGACGTACTCGCAGTTGTGCATCATCATCAGCAGGGGCATGTTCTTGGCGTCCTGCGTCTTGCCGTGGCCGCGCTCGCCGACCGGGGTGGTGGAGGTCCATGCGCCAAAGGGCGTGCAGCTCGAGCGCTGCATGCCGGTGTTCATGTAGCCCTCGTTGTCGACACAGATGAAGAGGATCTGCTCGCCGCGCTCGGCGGCGCCGGAGAGCGACTGGAAGCCGACATCCGACGCCCCGCCGTCGCCGGCCAGCGCCACGGCATTCACCTCGCGGCCCTGGCGCCTGTAGTGGCGCTTGACGCCGGTGAGCATCGAGGCGGTGTTGGTGAGCAGCGGGTGGAACACCGGCACCTTGGTGCCGGTCAGGCCGTTGTAGCCGACCGAACCCATGCCGGGGATGCAGCCCGGCGGCGTGGCGAGCACGGTGTCGGGGCCGATGCGGCGCATCGTGTGGCGCATGATCAGTTCGGTGTTGCAGCCCTGGCAGCCGGCCAGGCCCGGCACGAAGAGGTCCTCCAGGTCGCCGACCTCGTTGTAGATGTTGGCGGTGGTGAGGTACTTCAGCGCGCCACGGTCACAGGCCTTGACGCAGGCCGGGTCGCCGCCGCAGCTGTCGCACTGGACGACATGGCCCGCCGCGGCGTTGTAGACGATGCCGCCGAAGGCGCAGCCGACGGTGCACAACAGGCAGTTCACGCACTTCGAGCCGTCCCAGTCGATAACGCCGTCGGCTTCGTCCTTCGCCAGCGCGGCGGCCGGGCAGTTCGAGACGCACTTCGGGTCGCCGCACTGGCGGCACATCGCCAGCTCGAACGTGTCGCCGTCGGCGACGATCTGGATGCGCGAGTTGATGATGTCGGCGCTGCCGGCCTT
>CAJPFL010000180.1 GCA_905339315.1 Rhodocyclaceae bacterium | reverse complement strand
GGCGCAACAGGAGCGGGTCGTCGAGCGGCAGCAGCAGCTGATGCAGAAGGGCTTCATTTCGCAGAATGCCGCGGACGATGCCCGCGCCCAGCGCGACGCCCTGCGCGAGCAGCTCGCCGCCGCCCGCGCCCGCGGCGACATGAGCCGGCGCAGCCAGGGCAAGGCACGCGTCATTGCGCCCTTCGACGGCGTGATCGAGGCACAGGTCGCCTCGATCGGCGACTACGTCAAGGTCGGCGATCCGCTATTCCAGCTTGTCTCGAGCCGCAAGCTGCGCGCCCACCTGCCCTTCCCCGAGTCGACCGCGATGCGGCTGCAGAAGGGCCAGGCCGCCATTCTCACTTCCCCGCAGCTGCCGGGCAGCGAGTTCCGCGGCACCGTCAGCGAGATCAAGCCGAGCGTATCCGAGACCGGCCGCGCCCTCGACGTCATCGTCGACATCGAGAACACCGAAGGCCTGCGCCCCGGCGGCACCGTGAATGCGGCCGTCGTCGTCGCCAGGCGGGAGGATGCCGTGCTGGTGCCGGAACAGAGCGTCGTGCTGCGGCCCGCCGGCAAGGTCGTCTATGCGGTCGCGGACGGCAAGGCGGTTCAGCATGTCGTCGAGGTCGGCGCCAAGCGCGGCGGCATGGTGGAAATCCTCAAGGGCCTGCCGGCCGGCGCCACCGTCGCCCTGGACGGCGCCGGTTTCCTCACGCATAACGCTTCCGTCACCGTGCAGGAACGCGGCAAGCCGGCGCCGCCGGGCAAGCCCGCCGAAAGTCAGCCTCCGCAACACGGCACCGCACCGACGCAGACCCCCGCCCAGGCCGACGCCAAGAAATGACCCTGCCCGAGCTTTCCATCAAGCGCCATGTCCTGGCCTGGATGCTCAGCGGCGTGCTGGTGCTGTTCGGCATCATCAGCTACCAGCGCATCGGCATGGACCGGCTGCCCTATATCGAATTCCCGGTCGTCTCCATCAGCACGGCCCTGAGAGGCGCCAACCCGGACATCGTCGACGCCAGCATCACCAACCTGCTCGAGACCTCGGTGAACAGCGTGCCGGGCATCGAGCACATCCAGTCCACCTCCTCGCCCGGCATCTCGGTGATCAACATCACCTTCGGCCTCGAGAAGAGGATCGACGTCGCCTTCAACGAGGTGCAGGCCAAGGTCAACCAGGTGCTGCGGCGGCTGCCGAAGGACGTCGATCCGCCGGTGGTGGCCAAGGTCGAGACCAACGCCCAGCCGATCTTCTGGATGGCGCTGCAGGGCGACCGCACCCAGCAGCAGCTCAACCAGTACGCCATCAACATCGTCAAGAAGAAGCTGGAGACCATCGACGGCGTCGGCGAGGTGCGCCTCGGCGGCCGGCGCGACCGCACCCTCCGCGTCAATCTGCGGCCGGACCGCATGGCCGCCTTCGGCGTCACGGCGCAGGACATCAACGACGCCTTCGCCAAGGAGCATGTCCAGCTCGCCGGCGGCTTCGTCGTCGGCAAGACCACCGAAAGCCTGGTCAAGCTGGACCTGGAATTCCACCGCCTCGACGACCTGGCGCAGATGATCGTCGGCTACAAGGAGAAGTCGCCGATCCGCCTGAAGGACATCGCCGAGCTGGAAGACGGGTTGACCGACAATCGCCAGCTGGCGCGCTTCAACGGCGAGACCACCATCGGCCTGGGCATCGTCAAGATCGCCAACACCAACACCGTCGAAACCGTCGAGCGGATCAAGGCGCGCCTGGACAACGAAATCCGGCCGCAGCTGCCGCCCGGCATGCGCATCACCGTCGTCTCCAACGACGCGGTGTTCATCCTGGAGATCGTCAACTCGCTGAAGGAGCACCTCGTCGAGGGCACCCTCCTCGCCGCCCTCGTGGTGTGGTTCTTCCTGCGCTCGATGCGCTCGACCCTGATCATTTCGCTGGCCATCCCGGTCTCGCTGATGGGCGCCATCGCCGTCATCTACTTCTTCGGCTTCACGCTCAACTCGCTCACCATGCTGGCGCTGCTGCTGCTGATCGGCGTGGTGGTGGACGATTCCATCGTCGTGCTGGAAAACATCCATCGCCATCAGGAGATGGCGATGGATGTTTCGGCGCAGGCTAACGTGAGTGAATCGAACGTTAAGGCCGCGGAAGCGGCCGGCCGTAGCCAAAACATCTTCCGCAAACTCGATCCCGACCCCGTCTCCGCCGCCATCAACGGTTCCAGCGAGGTGGTCTTCGCCGTCATCGCCGCCACGCTGTCGCTGGTGTCGATCTTCGCCCCGGTGATCTTCATGAGCGGCATCATCGGCCAGTTCTTCCGCTCCTTCGCCGTGGTGGTCACCTTCGGCGTGCTGGTCTCGCTGTTCGTCTCGCTGACGCTGACGCCGATGCTCTGCTCGCGCTACCTGCGCGTGGAAAAGCAGCATGGCGCCCTCTATCACCGACTGGACCGCCTCTTCGAGGGCCTCGACCGCCTCTACCGCAACCTGCTCGACCGCGCGCTGCGCCACCGCTGGAAGGTGGTGGCGCTGACCCTGGCCACGGTGGCGACGAGCTGGCTGCCCTTCGCCACCATCGGCAAGGGCTTCGCCCCCGAGCAGGACGAGGGCCGCTTCCTGGTCTACCTGCGCACGCCGCTCGGCTCGAGCATCGACTACACGGATTCGCGCCTGCGCATGGTCGAGGAGATCCTCAACCACCACAAGGAAATCGTCACCGAGTTCGCCCTCATCGGCCTCGGTAGCGCCGGGCAGGTCAACCAGGGCACGGTGGTGGTGCGCATGGCGCCGCGCGAGGAGCGCAGCGTGAAGCAGCAGGAAATCATTCCCGTCATCCGCAAGGAGCTGGCGACCATACCGGGGGCGCGCGCCTTCGCCGCGCCCTATCCGCTGGTGCAGGGCCAGCGCGGCGAGCCGCTGCAGTTCGTGCTGGCCGGCGAGAACCTGCAGGAAGTCGGCCGGCTGACGCGCGAGCTGCAGGGCAAGCTCGCCGCCGAGCCCGGCATCGGCCGCCTCGACACCGACCTGCAGCTCGACCTGCCCCAGCTCGTCTTCCAGCCCGACCGCACGCGCATCGCTGCCGCCAACCTTACTTCGCAGGACGTGGCGCTGGCGGTGAACATGCTCACCGGCGGCATCGACATCGCCAAGTTCAACGACGAGCCGGGCGACGGCCAGCGCTACGACATCCGCGTCAAGGGTCGCGAAGGCGAGTTCACCCAGCCGTCCGACATGTCGAAAATCTTCCTGCGCGCGAAGGACGGCAAGCTGGTGCGGCTGGACTCGGTGGCGAGCTTCCGCGAGCAGCTCGGCCCGGCGGTGATCGGCCGCTTCGACCTGCAGTACGCCGCCACCTTCTTCGCCTCGCCCGCCATTCCCCTCGGCGACGCCGTCGCCAAGGTGCGTGCGGCGGCGGCCGAGGTGCTGCCCACCGGCTACCAGGTGAAATTCATCGGCCAGGCCGAGGAGTTCGGCAAGACCATGCAGAACATGGTGTTCGCCTTCTCGCTGGCACTGGTGCTGCTCTACATGGTGCTCGCCAGCCAGTTCAATTCCTTCCTGCAGCCGCTGATCATCATGCTGGCGCAGCCGCTCGCGATCATCGGCGGCGTCGCCGCGCTGTGGCTGTTCGGCCAGTCGCTCAACATCTACTCGATGATCGGCCTGGTGCTGCTGATCGGCCTGGTGGCGAAGAACTCGATCCTGCTGGTGGACCTCACCAACCAGCGGCGGGAGGAGGGGCTGGGCGTGGACGCGGCGCTGCGCAACGCCTGCCCGATCCGCATGCGGCCGGTGCTGATGACCTCGGCGACCATCATCCTCGCGCTCTTCCCGGCGGCGCTGGGCCTGGGCGCCGGCGCCGAGACCAACCAGCCGCTGTCGATCGCCGTCATCGGCGGCATGATTTCCTCGACGCTGCTGACGCTTGTGGTGGTGCCGGCGGTGTATTCGCTGGTGGAAAGCCGACGCGCGCGGCGGGCGTAAAAAAACGGCGCCCGCGGGCGCCGTTCCTTTAAAGTAGGCGGCTCAGTGCTTCATGCCGTGGCCATGGCTCTTGTCCTGGGTTGCCGGCGTGGCGAGGTCGCGCACCTCCGCCTTGATTTCGAGCGTTTGCACCTTCTTGTCCGCACCCTCGATCTTCAGGGTGATCGGCACGACATCGCCCTTCTTCATCTGCTGCTTCAGGTCCATCAGCATGACGTGATTGCCCCCCGGGGCGAGCTTGACGGCCTTGCCGGCAGGCAAATCCAGTTTCGGGAGTGCGCGCATCTTCATCACGCCGTCCTCCATCTTCATGGTGTGGATTTCAACCACGCCGGCGACGGGGCTCGAGGCCGTGAGCAGCGCCGCCGTCTCGCTGCTGGTGATCTCCATGAAGGCGCCGGTGGCCTTCTGCGCCGGGGTGGTGCCGCGCACCCAGGAATCCTTGACAGTCACCTCGGCCAGGGCCGGGACGGAAAAAACGGCCAGGCCGAGGGTAGTGATGATCGCTTTCTTCATTTGATACGCTCCTTGTGATGATTGGGAAAATTGTAACCTGAACTGCTTCAGGGCGTCGGCGACGGGTCGGTGACGAAGCCGATGCGCAGCAGCCCGGCCCGGGCCGCCGCCGACATCACCCGGGCGACGTGCTCGTAATGCACGCGGCGGTCGGCGCGGATGTGCAGTTCGGGCTGCGGCTGCTGCATGGCGGCAGCGGAAAAATGCGATTCCAGCGCATCCATTGCCACCGCGACGCCATTCCAGTACAAGCTGCCGTCCTCGCGGATGCCGAGCTGGACATGCTCGGGCCGGGTGATGTTCGGGCTGCTCGCCGCCTTCGGCAGGTCGATCCTCACCGAGTGGGTGAGCAGCGGCGCCGTGACGATGAAGATCACCAGCAGCACCAGCATCACGTCCACCAGCGGCACCACGTTGATCTCCGCCAGCGGCGCCTGGCGCGTCGCGTTATTGAAGCTGCCGAATGCCATGCCGCCTCCCCTTAGCCCGCTAACGCGCCGCGGCGGCGCGCAGTTGACGCGCCTCCCCGGCCGGACCCTTGGCCCTGGCGCCGACCGTGATCAGCGCATACAGGTCGTGGGCGAAGGCATCCAGCCGCGCCAGCCAGATACGGTTGCGCCGGTTGAAGGCGTTGTAGGCCAGCACCGCCGGGATCGCCACGACCAGGCCCAGCGCCGTCATGATCAGCGCCTCGCCGACCGGGCCGGCCACCTTGTCCAGCGTGCCCTGCCCGCTCATGCCGATCTGCACCAGGGCGTGGTAGATGCCCCACACCGTGCCGAACAGTCCGATGAATGGCGCGGCGGAGGCTGTCGAGGCCAGCACGGTGAGGCCGTGCTCGACGCGCGCCGCTTCCTGGTCGATGGCATTGCGCAGCACCCGCGTCAGGTATTCGCCCAGCCCCCCGGCGGCGGCGAGCCGGTGCAGCCCCTGCTGGGGGCGATCCTCCTCGGCCGCGCCCAGCGCCTGCCGCGCCGTTTCGGCGAAGGCGTTGTCCGCGCCCTGCCGCCCCAGCGTCTCCTTCGCCTCCGCGAGCGAGCGGGCTTCCCAGAACCGGCGCAGGAATGCCGCCGCGCGCCGCCCGGCGAGAACGTTCGCCAGGCTCTTGGTGACGATCAGGTACCAGCTCGCCACGGAGAGCGAGAGCAGGAGAAACAGCACGCCGCGCCCGACTGCGTCGGCCTGTGAGAGGAAGTGGGCGAAGCCGAGGCTTTCATTCATGTTGCGTCCCTCAAGGAAAAGTCAGTCAGCGCAGTACGGCGCCACGTTTCATTGCAGCACGAACCTGAACGGCTGCAGGGCGACGGCGCGCACCGGCTGGCGTTCGCGCCGCGCAGGCGTGCAGCGCCAGGTTCGCACCGCCGCCAGCGCCGCCTCGTCCAGGCGCGAGAAGCCGCTGCCGGCAACGACGCGCGCCGCGACGACGACGCCCTCTTCGTCGAGTTCCACCCGCAACACCACCGTACCCTCCTCGCCCATGCGCCGGGACAGCGGCGGATAGGCCGGCGCGCTGCGCTCCGGGCAGGACAGCGACCATTCGCTCCCCAGGGTAAGCGGCCCGGCAGGTTTGGGCGGCGGCGCTTCTGCAACTGGAAGATTCGACGCGGGGGGTAGGGCCACGAGTTCGGCGGCGGAATTCACGGGCGCCTCCGCGACAAGTCGGGTCTGCTGGCGCGGCGGCGCCGTGCGCCGGCGCTCCGGCCGCGGCGGCTGCGGCGCCTCCTCCTTTTGCCGGGGCGGCGGCGCGGCTATCGTTTCGACGAACAGCACCGCCACTTCGTCCGGAAAGGCAACGTACCGATGGCTCCAGAGCGCTGCCAACAGGGCCAGATGGATGGCGAGCACCAACGCCAGGCCCGCTGCAGAGAGGCTTCTCCCGGATCCGTTCATCGAAAAATACGGCCGATTCTAGAAGCAATGCCGCTCCTGCTCCTGCGACATATCGTCGCAGAGGCCGCTTCGCGCATGCGTTAGAATCGCCGCGCAACCATGATGAATCCGAATAGCCTCCGACTCGAAAAGGGCCAGGATCACCTGCGGCGCCTGATCCTGATGCGCTGGTTCGCCGTGGCGGGGGAACTCGTTCTCGTCGTCGCGGCAGGGCCACTGATCGACATCGCGCTGCCGCTGGCGCCGATGCTGGGCATCCTGCTGCTCCTGGCCGGCTTCAACCTCCTCACCCGGCGGCGCGTCCTGCGCGGGGGCGCCGTCGGCGCCGGCGAGCTGTTCGCCCAGCTCTGCGTGGATATCGCGGCGCTGTCGCTGCTGCTGTTCTTCAGCGGCGGCGCGGCGAACCCGCTCGTCTCGCTCTACCTGCCGGGCATCGCCATCGCCGCGGTGGTGCTGCCCGGCCGCTTCGCCTGGAGCGTGGTCGCGCTCAGCGTGGCGGCCTATTCGCTGCTGGTCTTCTACTATGTGCCGCTGCCGGTTGCGGACGCCGAGCGTGCCACGCGCCTGCACCTGGCCGGGATGTGGCTGATCTTCGTCGCCTCGGCCGCGCTCATTTCCTGGTTCGTTGCGCGCATGGCGGCCGCCATCCGCAGCCGCGACCTGGAACTCGCCGCGGTGCGCGAGGAGGCCCTGCGCAACGAGCGCGTCGTCGCCCTGGGGAGCCTCGCCGCCGGCGCCGCCCACGAGCTGGGCACGCCGCTGGCGACGATGGCGATCCTCGCCGGCGAGCTGTCGCGCGAGTCGGCAATGAGCCCGGACGCGCAGGAAGACCTGGCCCTGCTGCGCAGCCAGATCGAGCACTGCAAGGGCATCATCACGGGACTGGCGGCGCGCGCCGGACAGACCCGCGCCGAAGGCGGCGGCGCGGTCGCCCTCGACGGCTGGCTGGAGCAGGTCATCGCGCGCTGGCGCCGGCTGCGGCCGCACGCCGAGGCGAAAGTCAGCCTCCATGGCACGGCGGCGCCGCGCATTGTCGGCGAAGCCACGCTCGAGCAGGGCGTGCTGAACCTCTTCAACAACGCCGCCGACGCCGATGGCGGCCACATCGAGATCGAGGCGGAGTGGGACAGCGACCGCCTGCGCCTCGAAGTGCGCGACCGCGGCCCCGGCTTCGACGAGAACGTCCTGCTCGCCGCCGGACGCGCCTTCGTCACGACGCGCGCCGAAGGCACCGGCATCGGCCTCTTCCTCGCCCACGCCGCGGTGGAGCGGCTGGGCGGGCGCATCGTGCTGGCCAACCGCGAAGGCGGCGGTGCCGTCACCCGCGTCGAGCTTCCCCTGGACAAACTCAAGGCAGACGACTGATGGAAAATGTGGAAAGCGTACTCGTCATCGACGACGATCCGGCCTTCAACCGCGTACTCTGCCGCGCGCTGAAAAACCGCGGCTTCGCCGCCGCCGGCGCCCACAGCGTGGAGGAAGCCGCCGCGCTGATTCCGGATATGCAGGCTGCGCGCGCCGTGCTGGATCTGAACATCGACGGCACCTCGGGGCTGACGCTGGTCGCGCCGCTGCTCGCCGCCAATCCGGACTGCCGCATCGTCGTGCTGACCGGCTACGCCAGCATCGCCACGGCGGTCGAGGCGATCAAGCTCGGCGCGACGCACTACCTCGCCAAACCGACCGATGTCGACGCCATCCTCGCCGCCTTCGAGGCGACGTCGGCGCAGGAGGATTTCACGCCGCCGAGCCAGCCGCTGTCGGTGGATCGCCTGGAGTGGGAACACATCCAGCGCGTGCTGAAGGAACACGACGGCAACATCTCCTCCACCGCCCGGGCGCTGCAGATGCACCGTCGCACGCTGCAGCGCAAGCTGATGAAGCGGCCGGTGAAGAGTTAGCCGGCCTAACACCGGGCAAAAGTCAGTCCCGGCGGGACGGCGGCAAGCTCAGAGCGCGATCGCCAGCGCGACCGGAATGAACAGCAGCGCGGCGACGTTGCCGACCATGACGATCGAGGCCACCTTGTCCGGCTCCTGGGCGTAGCGCTCGGCGAAGACATAGTTGAGCACCGCCGGCGGCAGCGCGCCGAACACCAGCAGCATCGCCTGATGCTGCGGCGAGAGGCCCAGCGCCAGGCCGGCCCCCCAGGCGATCAGCATGCCCAGCAGCGGCCGCGCCACGGCACCGGCCAGGCCGATCCCCCAGGCATGGAAGGAGGCGCCGGCCAGGCGCACGCCGAGCGTGAACAGCAGCAGCGGAATCGAAATGTCGCCGAGCATGCGGATGGCGGTGAGCAACGGCGGCCACAGCGCGATGCCGGAGAGGCTGGCCGCCAGTCCGGCCAGCGCGGCCAGCATCATCGGCATGCGCCACAAGGTGATGAGGCGGGCGCGGTGGTCGAGCATCCAGACGCCGAGCGAGAAATGCAGCAGGTTCTCCACCAGGAACAGCACCACCGCCGCCGGCAGCGCCGCTTCACCGAAGGCCAGCACGGCCAGCGGCAGGCCCATGTTGCCGGAGTTGTTGAACATCATCGGCGGCAGGAAGGTTTTCGAGTCCACCTTCAGCAGCCGCGCCAGCGGCCAGGCAAGCAGGCCTGAGCCGAGCACGACGGCGATGCCGCCGACGGCCAGCGCCTGGTAGCTGAGCAGGTCGAAGGACTTGCCGGCGAGTGCGGCGAACACCAGCGCCGGCACGAAGACATCCATGTTGAGCTGGTTGGCCAGCGCCATGTCGGGCCGGTGGCGGCGGCCGTAGAGCCAGCCCGCCAGGACGATGGCGAACAGCGGGAAGATGATCGAGACGATGCGCAGAAGCATCGTCAGAGAACGTAGCGGGCCAGGTCCTCGCTCTGCGACAGCTCCTTCAACCGGGTATCGACATAGGCCGCGTCGACGACCAGCGCCGATTTGCCGTGGCTGCCGGCATCGAAAGCAACTTCCTCGAGCAGCTTTTCCATGACCGTGTACAGGCGGCGCGCGCCGATGTTCTCGGTCTTCTCGTTGACGGCAAAGGCGATCTCGGCGAGCCGGCGGATGCCGTCCGACTCGAAATCAAGCGCGACGCCCTCGGTGGCCAGCAGCGCCTCGTACTGCCGCGTCAGGCAGGCATCCGTGCTGACCAGAATCTGCTCGAAATCCCCGACGGAGAGCGAGTCCAGCTCAACGCGGATGGGAAAGCGCCCCTGCAGTTCCGGGATCAGGTCCGAAGGCTTGGAGAAATGGAAGGCGCCGCTGCCGATGAACAGGATGTGGTCGGTCTTCACCATGCCGTATTTGGTGGCGATGGTGGTGCCCTCGACCAGCGGCAGCAGGTCGCGCTGCACGCCCTGGCGCGAGACGTCGGCGCCGTGCATCTCCGATCTCGACGCGATCTTGTCGATCTCGTCGAGGAAGACGATGCCGTTCTGCTCCACCGCCTGCACGGCGGCGAGCTTGATCTCGTCGTCGTTCACCAGGCGTGCCGCCTCCTCGTCGGCCAGCGCCTTCAGCGCCTCCTTGATGGCCATCCGCCGCGTCTTGCGCTTGCCGCCGCCGAGGTTCTGGAACATGCCCTGGATCTGCGAGGTCAGCTCCTCCATGCCGGGCGGGGCGAGGATTTCCATCTGCGCCGACGGGGCCGCCACCTCGATCTCGATCTCGCGCGCATCGAGCTCGCCCTCGCGTAGCTTCTTGCGGAACTTCTGCCGGGTGGCGGACTCCTCGGCGTTTTCCGCTTCGCCGTGGAGTCCGTCGCTGCGCGCCGGCGGCAGCAGGACGTCGAGCACGCGGTCCTCGGCGGCGTCCATGGCGCGGTCGCGCACGGCGCGCATGGCCGCCTCGCGGCCGTCCTTGATGGCGATCTCGACCAGGTCGCGGACGATGGTGTCGACATCGCGGCCGACATAGCCGACCTCGGTGAACTTCGTCGCCTCGATCTTGATGAAGGGCGCATTGGCGAGCCGCGCCAGGCGGCGCGCGATCTCGGTCTTGCCGACCCCGGTCGGGCCGATCATGAGGATGTTCTTCGGCGTGATCTCGGAACGCAACGGCTCGGCCACCTGGGCGCGGCGCCAGCGGTTGCGCAGGGCGATGGCCACCGCCCGCTTGGCGCGGGCCTGGCCGACGATATTTTTATCCAGCTCGTGGACGATTTCCTGCGGCGTCATCGTGCTCATTCCAGCACCTCGATGACGTGGCTCTGGTTGGTGTAGATGCACAGGTCGCCGGCGACGGTGAGTGATTTCCTGACGATTTCCTCCGGCGACAGCGAGGTGTTCTCCAGCAGCGCGCGCGCCGCCGCCTGGGCGTAGGGGCCGCCGCTGCCGATGGCGACGATGCCCTGCTCGGGCTCCAGTACATCGCCGTTGCCGGTGATGATGAGGGAGCATTGCCGGTCGGCCACCGCCAGCATCGCCTCCAGCCGGCGCAGGATGCGGTCGGTGCGCCAGTCCTTGGCCAGTTCGACGGCGCTGCGCAGCAGGTTGCCCTGGTGCTTTTCCAGCTTGGCCTCGAAGCGCTCGAACAGCGTGAACGCGTCGGCGGTGCCGCCGGCGAAGCCGGCCAGGATCTTCTCCTGGTAGAGCCGGCGCACCTTGCGCGCGCTGGACTTGACGACGATGTTGCCGAGCGTCACCTGGCCGTCGCCGCCGAGGGCGACGCTGGCGCCGCGGCGAACGGAAAGAATGGTGGTGCCGTGATATTGCTCCATGGAACTGCCCGATAGAAAGCGAAGAAACGAAGTGGCGAGGTCAGAACTTGCGCCGCTCGACGTGCGCCACCTGGTTGATGCCGAGCACGCCGAACAGGGCGAAGATCAACTGGTTCGGGTTGCGGATGGTCACGCTGCAGCCGGTGATCTGCAGGTTGGTCAGCGTGTTGAGGAACAGTCCGGCACTGACGAAATCCATGCGCTTCAGGGCGCTGCAGTCGATCAGGACGTTCTCCCGGCCGGTTGAAAAGTCCACCAGCTGGCGGAAGGCGTCCGAGCCGGCGCTGTACATCTCGCCTGCCAGCGGAAACGTATCCGGGTTGGCGTCGCCCGCCACGGTCATCGGCTGCTTCGGCGGCGGGCGGTTTTCCCAGGAAGGCGGGGACACCTCGAAGGTGATGGCGTAATTTACCGCCCACTCCTCGAACGGGTCCTGTTGCGCCATGTGCTGGTAGAGCTCCAGCAGCAGCATCCAAACCGGCTCGTTTTCCTGCCTGCCGACCTCTATGCTGCTCTTCAGCAATTCGGCAAGTTTCTCGGCGCCGCTCATGACCAGCTCGCACTTGCTCTTGCGCGCCGCCTGCATCGCCTTCAGCAGCATCCCGGCGCCGATGGCATCCACGCTTTGCAGCTTGCCGAATTCGACGCGCGCCACCGGGTTGCCGGCAACGATCTTCTCCAGCTGCCTGACCGTCTTCTCGGCGCTCTCGCCCAGCGCGCCGGTAAACGCCACGAACGCCGTGCCGCCGGTGGTCAGCGCCGGCCCAAGGGTCTGCGGCGCCGGTTCGACCCAGGTCGGCGGCGACTTCTCGTATTTCATCGAGTACTCGAGGGCGCGATTGTCGAACAACTCGCGCTTGCCCATGAGCTGGTACAGGTCGAACAGCATTGCCCACACCTGATCGGCCTCGGCGCCCTCGCCACCCGCAGCGACCGCGACTTCGAGCGTGGACAACGCCGCCTCGTCCTGGTCGTTGGCGAAGAGAATGGCCGCTTCCTCGACCACGGGATGCAGGGTCGCCGAGCTTTCGCGAATCACGAACTGGCCGGGAGAGTCATCCTCGTGCGCCTCGATCGCACCGTGGGCGGTGAAGTCGAGGGATTCCAGTTCCTCCTGCGCTGCCGGCGGGGATTCCGGCGAAGGCATGGGCGCGCCCGGGCGCGACGGAACCGCTGCTTCAGGCGTTTTTTTCCTGGCCGCCGGCTTGGCCGGTTCTGGCGGGGGTTTCTTGCCGAAAAGTGAGAAAGCCACGATCTCTCTGTCTGCTCTGTCCAAGTGCCGATCCGGCCGATGAAAGCGCGGGCCGGACATCGCTTTTAGCATATCGGCCGGGACGGCGCAACGCTGGCGCGCAGCAGGGCAACGACCAGTCCCGCCGCTGCCAGCATCCACACGCTGGCAGCGCCTGCAGGCAGGTCCGCCAGCGCCGCCAGGGAGAGGCCGCCAGCGTAACCCGCTGCGCCGATGGCAAAGCCCGTCGCCAGGCGCCGCTGCTGCAGGCCATGGCTGGCAAGGGCCGGCACGATCAGGCTGGCGAACACCAGATACACCCCGACCAGCTGCACCGAAACTGTTACGGCCACGGAGAACAGCGTGTAAAACGTCAGCCCGCCGCCTGCACGGCCCGCGGCCTTCCATGCCAGCAGAAGTCCCGCGCTGATCGCCGCCGCCGCCAGCAACTGGCTCTGCGACACCCACAGCATCTGGCCGACCAGCAGGTCGCGCAGGTGCTCGCCGCCATGGGCGTCACGGGCAAGCAGGAGCACCGCGCCGCTGGCGGCCAGCACGAAGAGCAGGCCGATCAGCGCTTCCTGCAATTGCGGCCAGCGTTTTTCGCTCCCTTGCAGCAACAGCGCCGCCGCCAGCGCCGCGCCGACCGCCGCGCCCTGGACGATCCAGGGGTTGTCGCCGTACCCGGCCAGATGCGCCGCCAGCGCCCCCAGTCCGGCCACCTGCGCCACGGCGAGGTCGATGAAGATGATGCCGCGCGCGAGCACCTGGATGCCGAGCGGCACATGCGTGGCCAGCACGATCAGGCCGGCGGCGAAGGCCGGCCAGAGCAGGTCGAGCTGCGAGGCGATGTCGTTCATGGCGTGGCCTTCAGTTTCGCAAGCGTGTCGTCGAACAGGCCGAACAAGTCCTGCGCCCGCTCGCTGCCGCCGACGGTGAACGGCAGGGTGGCGAGCGGCATGCCGGTACGCTCGGCCAGC
Source organism: Rhodocyclaceae bacterium (assembly GCA_905339315.1). Lineage (GTDB taxonomy): Bacteria > Pseudomonadota > Gammaproteobacteria > Burkholderiales > Rhodocyclaceae > Desulfobacillus. The sequence continues at coordinate 4,206 of CAJPFL010000180.1, read as the reverse complement.
CACTCGCCCGGCCGCGGCGAGTCGAAGGGCGTGCGCACGATCAGCTTCGCCTGCCGTGCCTTCGCCTGCGTCACGAGCTGCGCCAGATGGGCGCTGCCCGGTTCGATGCCGGGCTTCGGCTCCAGCGTCCCCGCCTCGACCAGGCCGAGCCAGCGGAACAGGTAGCTGAAGCTCCTGTGCTGGGCGACCACGCGCATGCCGCGCAGCGGCGCGGCCTCCTTCTCCCAGCGGGCAATGGCGGCACGCAGCTTTTCCACGAAGGCCCGCTGCCGCTCGGCGTAGTGGGCGGCGTTGGCGGCATCCAGCTCGCCCATCCGTTTCGCCAGCGGCGCGGCCACCGCCAGCAGGTTGTGCGGGTCGAGATGGATGTGCGGATTGCCGGAGGCATGCACGTCGCCCTCGGCGCGGTCGAGCTTCAGCGGAATCTCCAGCCGCGCGACGAGCGCCGCCGCCTCGAAATGGCCCGGCCGGCCCGGCTGCACGCCGGCGTTGCCGGATTCGCGCAATACCGCCGGCAGCCAGCCCGCTTCCAGCTCGGCGCCGGTGCACACCACCAGCTGCGCGTTGCGCGCCCTGGCGATCAGCGAAGGCCGCGCCTCGATGCGATGCGGGTCCTGCAGGGCATGGGTGGCGGACCAGGCGTTGACCTTGTCGCCGCCCAACTCCATCACCAGCGCCGCCCATTCCGGCTCGCAGGCAAACACGCGCAGTTCGGCGCGCACGGGCAGCGCGGCCGCCAGCAGTATCAACAGGAAAAATTTCTTCATGGTCATGCCTCCTGATGGGCCGCCCCGAAGGGGGCATGCGCCCCCTTCGGGGGCAGCGAACGAATGTGAGCGTGGGGGTACATACCTTTCCTAGAACTTGTGCGCGCCGTGGGCGCCGAGGCTCATGATGTACTGCAGCGCCACCTGGTTGTCGCTGACGCCCTGCATCGATTTGTCGCGGGCGAATTGCAGGCGCAGGCGCGAGAATTCGTCCAGCGACCAGTCGGCCATGAGCGTATGCCGCTGCGGCCGGTAGCGGGCGAAGTAGGCGTTGGCCGGGTCGAGGGCGGCGAAGACGGTGGCCGGAACGTAGTGCTTGCTGCCCGAGCCGAGCCAGTCATAGCGGTAGCCGAGGCGCCAGTGCGGCATGAACTGCCACACCGCCTGGGCATAGCCGCCGCTCTGGCGGGCATTCAGCTTGCCCAGCGCCGGACTGCCGGCACAGGGGGATGTCGCCACGCCCGAGGCGCAGGCCAGGTCGCCGTCTTCCGTCCTCCGGAACAGTTCCGCCTGGAGCTTCAGGTTGCGGTATCCGGGGTTGCCCTCGGGCGCCCATTTCCAGACGAAGTCGGCAATCCAGGTGCGGCTGCGGCCGGTGAACAGCCCCTCGACCTCGTTCGGGCCGGCCGCGTCGGTGTCCTCGAAATGGGCTTCGCGGTCCTTTGCCCGCGTCGCCAGCCACGACAGTCCGGCACGCCAGGCATGCGAGCGGCCGACGTCGCCGCCGACGTGTGCAAACAGGCTGGTCGCGCCGACGCCGTTCTGGTTGCGGTCGGTGCCGGGGAAATTCTGGCCGCGGCCGATCTCGGCGCCGAACTCCATGAACAGGTCGGTCGGCGCCACCCACTTCAGCTGCAGGCCGTCCTGGCCGTAGTGTTCGCCGAACAGCGCCTTCGACATCAACGGCGCGTCGGCGAAGTCCCAGGCGTGCGGATGCTGCTCGTTGAGGTAGCCGATGCCGGAGAGGAAGCGGCCGCCCTTCAGCGTGAAGCCCTGGCCCAGGCCGAGGGTCTGAAACCACGCCTCCTCGACCTCGGCCTCGCCGTCCTTGAGCGCCACGTTGAGCATGCCGCGAAAATAGGGACTGATGTTGGCGGAGACGATCAGCTCGGAGCTGTCCACCGAAAATCCGCGTTCATCGCCGCCGTGATCATGGCCGCCGGCCGGCCAGTAGCCGCTGATGGCACGCTCCGGCACGTCCTGCATGCGGCGATACTGCCCCTGCAGGATGAGCGACACCTCCGGATTGAAGCCGCCGGCCGCGCCGGCGCGGGCGCTGCCGTCCTGCGCCGGCTGACTTTGTTCCTTCGGCGCCCCGGCTGCCGCCAGCCGCTGCTCCAGCGCCTCGATGCGCTGCTCGTAGGATTTCTTCATCTGCGCGACTTCCTCGCGCAGGGCTTTCAGGTCTTCGTCGCCGGCGGCGGCCGGCAGGGCCAGCGCTGCCGCAACGGCAAGCAATGCGATGCGAAACATGAAATTCTCCAAAGCAAACGAAACGGCCATCGCCCGACGGGCGGCGGCGGCATCGACAACAGGGCTTCAGAGAACGGCGGGCGGGGCGCGCGAATCGTAGCGCCGTATCGTGGAGGCTGACTTTTCCTGCGGCGCAGGCAGGACGGGTTCGACGAAGGCAGGCGCGACCGATGCGCCAACCATGCTGCCCGGCAGTGCCGCGTCGAGCCCGGCGAAGGCGGCGCAGCTGGTGCAGGACTGGCCGAGGACGGCCGCGGCGGCATGCTCGCCGTCCGCTGCCTCGATGCCGACCGCCGCCGGCGCGCCGAGGTGCGCCGCCCAGTGGGCGAACGCCGCCTGCTGCGCCCCCAACAGGCACAGCACGGCAATCAAGGCGATCAGCTTGCGGTGGAACGTCATGGCGCGGCGATCATACCACCTGGCAGAGCAGGCCTTTCAGGTACTCGCCTTCCGGAAAGGCCAGGGCCACCGGGTGGTCGGGGGCCGCCGCCAGCCGCCGCAGGATGCGCGCATCGACGCCGGCGTCGGCCGCCGCGCCGGCGACGATCTTCTGGAACAGCTCGAGGCCGATGCCGCCCGAACAGGAATAAGTCATCAGCAGGCCGCCCGGATTCAGCAGTCGGAAGCCGAGCAGGCTGATGTCCTTGTAGGCGCGCGCGGCGCGCGCGGCGTGGGCGGGGGAAGGCGCGAACTTCGGCGGGTCGAGGATGATCAGGTCGAAGCGCGCGCCGGCCTTCTTCAGCGCCCGCAGTTCCTCGAAGACGTCGGCGTCGCGCCACTCGGCGCGACCCGCCGGCAGCTGCGGATTCAGCGCCAGGTTGCGCCTTGCCGCCTCCAGCGCCGGGCCGGAGCTGTCGACGGAGAGCACCTGCGATGCGCCGCCGGCCAGCGCCTGCAGGCTGAAGCCCCCGGTATAGCAGAAGCAGTTGAGCACGCTGCGGCCGGATGCAAGCTCGCGGACGAGAAAACGATTCTCGCGCTGGTCGAGGTAGAAGCCGGTCTTGTGGCCACCGCGGATGTCCACTTCGAAGCGGATGCCGTGCTCCTCGATCACCACCGGGCCCGCCGGCTCCCCGCCATGCAGGCTGCCGCTGCGCGCTTCCAGTCCCTCGAGCCCGCGCACCTCCGCATCCGAGCGCTCGAACACCCGCGTGCAGCCTGTCGCCGGCAGCAGCGCGGCGACGATGGCATCGCGCCACTTCTCCGCGCCGACGCTGTTCAGCTGCAGCACCACCGTCTCGCCGTAGCGGTCGGCGATGACGCCCGGCAGGCCGTCCGATTCGCCATGGATCAGGCGCATCCCGAGGGTACTTCCTGCGGGGCGCAGGCCCGGCTGCCCGTGCAGTTCCGGCAGCACCGCGCGGGCGGCGACGGCGGCGGCGATGCGGCGCTTGAAGAAGGCGTGGTCGACCGCCTCGTCGGCGTCGAAGGTCCACAGGCGGGCGCGGATCTGCGAGTGCGGGCTGAACGCCGCCCGCCCGAGCGGGCGGCCGTCGTCGGCGAACACCTCCACGGTGTCGCCGGGGCGGGCGCGGCCCTTCAGGTGCGCCACCGCGCCGGCGAAGATCCAGGGATGGCGGCGCATCGCCGAACGTTCCTTGCCGGGCTTGAGGATCAGTTCGGCCATGGGTTATTTGGATTTCGCCAGAAGGGCGTCGAGCCCTGGGTAGGGTTGCGGGGTCAGCGTCACCTTGCGCGAAGTCTCGCCCCACTTCGCGCCGGCGGCGACGCGCGCGAGGAAGGCTTCGGCATCGATCACCCAGGCGGCGCCCACCGCGGACACGCCGGCGGCGAACAGCGGATCGGGCGGGCAGCCGGCCGAGGGGCCGACGATGGCGACGGCGACGGCGCCGCGCCAGCAGCCGGCCACCGCCTCGAAAGTGTCGTTCAGCAGCAGCGTGCTGGTCGACACGATCTTGTTGCAGCCGGCCAGCCGCGCCGGATCGAGCGTCACGACCAGGCCCGG
>CAJPFL010000179.1 GCA_905339315.1 Rhodocyclaceae bacterium | reverse complement strand
GGTCATGCCCACCGTGCCGTTGTCGAGCAGCAGGACGGTGACGTTGCCGCGGTTCCAGGTGATGTCGAGCAGGCCCTGCATGCCCATGTGCATGAAGGTCGAGTCGCCGATGACGGCAAGGATCTTCTTGTTTTTGTCCGCTTCGCCGCGGCCCTTGTCCATGCCGAGCGCGACGCCCATCGAGGCGCCCATGCAGATGGTCGAGTCGAGCGAGTTCCACGGGTGGCCTGCGCCCAGCGTGTAGCATCCGATGTCGCCGGCGATGGTCAGGTTCTTCAGCTGCGACAGCGTGTAGTAGATGCCCATGTGCGGGCAGGAGGCACACAGCGTCGGCGGCCGCGGGAAAAGCGGCGGCAGGGCCTGGGCCTGCTCCGGCGCGGGGGCGGCCTCCTTGCGCAGCAGGCGCTCGACGGCGGGCTTCACCACCTCCGGCGCGAGCTCGCCCGTGCGCGGCAGGAAGTCCTTGCCATGCACGGCGAAGCCGGCGGCCTTCAATTCGGTCTCGAGGATCGGCTCGACCTCCTCCACCACCACCAGGGTGTCGGCCATCTCCGCCAGCGCCGCCACCTTCTCCAGCGGCCAGGGATGGGACAGGCCGAGCTTCAGCAGCGGCGCGTCGGGGAAGGATTCGCGCACATGCATGTAGGCCGGGCCGCTGGTGATGAAGGCGACGCGGCGGTCCGTACCCGGCTCGATGACGTTGAGCGGCGTGCGGTCGGAGAGGCGCTTCAGTTCCTGCTCGCGCGCCAGCATCAGCGGGATGCGGCGCTTGGCGTGGCCGGGCACCATCACCCAGCGCTCGGCGTTCTTGGTGAAGCCCCTGGCCTTGTGCTCGACGCGCTCGCCGACGGTGACCAGGCCCTTGACGTGGCAGATGCGCGAGGTCAGGCGCAGGATCACCGGCACCTGGAATTCCTCGGAGAGCTCGAAGGCGTAGCGCGCCATGTCGTAGGCTTCCTGCGAATCGGACGGCTCCAGCATCGGCACATGGGCGAAGCGGCCCCAGAAGCGGGAATCCTGTTCGTTCTGCGAGGAGGACATGCCGACGTCGTCGGCCACCGCGATCACCAGGCCACCCTCGACGCCGGTCAGGGTCAGCGTCATCAGCGCATCGGAGGCGACGTTCAGGCCGACGTGCTTCATGGCGCTGAAGGCGCGCGAGCCCATCATCGAGGCGCCGATGGCGACTTCCAGCGACACCTTCTCGTTCACCGACCACTCGGTGTACATGTCCGGATAGGTGGACAGCTGCTCCAGCATCTCGGTCGCCGGCGTGCCCGGATA
>CAJPFL010000178.1 GCA_905339315.1 Rhodocyclaceae bacterium | reverse complement strand
GCGCCGGGCTGGGTGATCGTCCTCACCGGCTGGATCGTCAACCTGCGCTTCATGATGTACAGCGCCACGCTGGCGCAGCAGTTCCGCGGCGAATCGCGCCGGTCGCGCTGGCTGGCCGGCTACCTGCTCACCGACCAGGCCTTCGCCGTCACCCTGGCGCGGGCGCTCGACGGCCGCCGCGACATTCCCTGGTTCTACCTCGGCATCGCCGCCGCATTGTGGCTGTACTGGCAGGTCGCCAGCCTGGCGGGGATCTTCCTCGGCGCACGGGTGCCGGCGAGCTGGTCGATGGATTTCGTCGTCGCCCTGACCTTCATCGGCGTCCTGGCGCCGCTGCTGCGCAACCGCGCCATGGCCGCCGCCGCCGTCGCCGGGGGGCTGACTTCCGTGTTCCTCGTCCTGCCGCTGAAGCTCAACCTGATGGCCGCCGCCCTGATCGGCGCCGCCGTCGGCATCACCCTGGAAAAGCTATGGCCGAAATCGCCGTCTGGGGCGTGATCGCCGCGCTCGGGCTGGCGACCTTCGCCACCCGGCTGTCGTTCCTGGCCCTGCTGGGCGAGGGCGAACTGCCGGCCTGGCTGCGCCACCTCCTGCATTACGTGCCGCCGGCCATCCTCGCCGCGATCATCGCGCCGCAGCTGCTGGCCGGCGCGCCGGGGCTCGCCGCCACGCTCGACGGCCCGCGCACGGCGGCGGCGCTGGCCGGCTTCGCCGTCGCCCTTGTCACGCGCAGCACCTTCGCCACCATCGCCGTGGGCATGGCCGTGCTGTGGGGACTGACTTTGGTTCAGTGGTAGAAGCCAGCCACGCGGAAGCTGCGCAGCAGCTGAACCTCCGTTACCCCCTTCCCCGGGAAGGGGGCCAGGGGGAAGGCTAGTGATACACCGCCGGCTGTGTGATGAGCGAGCCGTATTCCTCCAGCAGGTCGCCGAAGGCCTCGATGTCCGGCTCACCCGAGACGAGCGCCTTCAGCTCGGCGCGGAAGCGCTCCGCCGCCCCGTCCCGCATCAGGACGCCCTTGTTCACGCGCTTGTCGATCACCTCGACGGCGTGTTCCGCCGGGTAATCGACGACATGCATCACCGGATTGTCGAAGACGATCATCATGCTGGCTACCTCCATGGCTTTCATGTGGGTATGCCGGGGCCGATTTCAACCCTGCCGCCGCTGTTGTTTTTCCCCCTGACGCCGCATACCATAGACGCATGCAAGAGCCCGAAGACATCGCTGCCCTGCGCCTGAAGCTGCACGAGATCCAGGTCGAGCACCGCGATCTCGACGAAATCATCGAACGCCTGCTGCAGAGCCCGCCGCACGACGACCTGATGCTGCGCCGTCTGAAGAAGCGCAAGCTGCTGCTGAAGGACCGCATCGCCCTCCTCGAACGCATGATCGAACCCGACGAATCCGCATGAGCAAAACCAGTGCCTACAACTTCGACACCCTGAGCCTGCACGCCGGCCAGGCCCCCGACACCCAGTACGGCGCCCGCGCCGCGCCGATCTACCTCACCACCAGCTTCGTCTTCAAGGACACCGACCAGGCCGCCGCGCTCTTCAACATGGAGCGCGCCGGC
>CAJPFL010000177.1 GCA_905339315.1 Rhodocyclaceae bacterium | reverse complement strand
AGCGCGCGCGCCTGCGCGAGGTAGGTGGCGTGGCCGCGGTGGAGGATGTCGAAGCAGCCGTTGGTGAACACCAGCGGCCGCGGCAGCCCGGCGAGGCGCGCCGCCAGCGCGCCGGGCGGGCAGAGCTTGGCCTCGTAGCCGGGCGCGGCGTGCGGCATGGGCTGACTATTTGCCTGCCGCCGGGCTGGCCTTGGTGTCTTCCGGCGGGCGGCTGTCGAGCTGTTGCGCCTCGCGGATCTGCACGTACTCGAAGACGCGCACGACCTTCTTCACGTCGGCGGTGGTGCGGGCGATTTCCGCCGCATCGTCGGCCTCCTTGCGCGTGACCAGGCCGAGCAGGAACACCGTGCCGGCCTCGGTCACCACCTTGACGTGGTTGGCCTGGAACTTGTTGGCGTCGATGAAGCGCGCCTTCACCTTGGAGGTGATGTAGGTGTCGTTGCTGCGCGCGCCGAAGCTGCTGCTGGCGCCGATCGTCACCTCGTTGGTGACGCCCTTGACGTTGGCCACGCCGGCAATCGCCTTTTCCAGTTCGTCCTTGATGCCGGCATCCGGCACTTCGCCGGTGAGCAGCACCTTCAGGTTGTAGCTGGTGACGTTGACGTGCACCTTGTCGGCGAACTTCTCGTTGATGCGGTTGAAGGCGCGGATCTCGATGGCCTCGTCGGCGAGGTAGGTCTCCGCGTTGCGCCGGTCGACGATCATCAGGGCGCCGGCGCCGACGCCGGTGGCGACGGCCGTGACGCAGCCCTGCAGGGCCGGCAGCGACAGGGCAATCAGGGTGGTGGCAAGCAGCAGTTTCTTCATGCGTCCTCTCCTAGCAACATGCAATCAATGCCGTCGCACAGGCAGTGCAGCACGAGCAGGTGCACTTCCTGGATGCGCGCGGTGCGGTCGGACGGCACGCAGATGTGCACGTCCGTGTCGTTCAGCAATGGGCCGATGGCGCCGCCATCGCGGCCGGTGAGCGCAACCACCCGCAGTTCGCGCTCGTGGGCGGCTTGGATGGCCTCGACGACGTTCGGCGAATTGCCGCTGGTCGAGATCGCCAGCAGCACGTCGTTCGGCTGGCCCAGCGCGCGCACCTGCTTGGCGAAGACCTGGTCGAAGGCGTAGTCGTTGGCGATGGAAGTCAGGGTCGAGGTGTCGGTGGTCAATGCCACGGCGGCGAGCGGCGGCCGTTCCTTCTCGAAGCGGTTCAGCAGTTCGGCGGCGAAGTGCTGCGCATCGGCGGCCGAGCCGCCGTTGCCGCAGGCCAGGATCTTGCCGTTGGCGAGCAGGCTCGCGACCATCGCCTCGACCGCCTGGGCGATCGGCGGCGACAGTGCCTCCATGGCGGCCAGCTTGGTCTGGGCGCTGTCGTTGAACTGCCGGGAGATGCGTGCGAGAAGATTCATGAGGCCGATTCAGTGACTCGAACTGCATTGGATTCTAGCATGGTGAACATCGTTCCCCTCTGTCGTCAGAGCACGACGAACACCTCGACCTGGATGCGCTTCCAGGGATCGAGATGCCGATTCAATCGCGCGATGCGCGCCGCCAACTTGCCGCCGCGATCCATTTCCGCGGCGACGGCGCGGTTCTCCGCGCGCGGCAGGTAGCCCAGCTTGCGGCCGCGCCACTCCACGCGGACGGCGTTGGCGTCGTGCTTGTTTTCGGGCTCGCGCACCAGCACGAGGGCATCGCCGACCTTCATCCCGTCCCACAGTTCGCGCCCGGCGTAGAACTGGAAGCCGGCCAGCGGCGAGCTTTGCACCAGCACCCTGATCGATTCCGCGCGCGCCGGCAACGCCAGGCAGGCCGCGCAGGCCAGGATCATGAGGCTACGCGGCATCGAAGGCATTGCGGATCCAGTCGATGCGCGTGCCGTCGAGCAGCACCGCGTCGAAGCGGCAGGCGGGCAGGGGCTTGCCGGCGAGGTAGTGGTTGGCGGCGAGCGCGATGCGCCGCTGCTTGGCGGGCGTGATGCTGGCCGCGGCGCCGCCGAAATCGCGATTCGTGCGCAGGCGCACCTCGACGAAGACCAGGGTGGCGCCGTCGCGGCAGACGAGATCGATCTCGCCGCCGCGGCAGCGGTAGTTGCGCGCGAGGATTATCAGGCCCCGCCCCGCCAGGAAGCGCGCCGCCTGCTCTTCCGCACGGGCGCCGTCGGTGATCATGGCTTGCGCCCCGGCGCGCGCCGCCCGACAATGCAGGCGGACAAACCAATCATGGCATGGCGATGAAGCATCGGGGCGAGGGTGCGGGGCTCAAGACAGCGGCATTATATGTGGTGGCCACGCCGCTCGGGAATCTCGGCGACATCGGCGCGCGCGCGCTCGAGGTGCTGCGCAGCGCCGACGCCGTCGCCTGCGAGGACACCCGGCACACGCGCCGGCTGCTCGACCATTTCGGCATCCGCGCCGAGACCTTCTCCCTGCACGAGCACAACGAGGCGGCCGCCGCCGAGCGGCTGCTGCGTCTGCTGCGCGAGGGGCGCACGCTGGCGCTGGTCTCGGATGCCGGCACGCCGGCCGTCTCCGACCCCGGCGCGCGCGCCGTGGCGGCGGTGCGCGCGGCCGGCTTCGCGGTGATCCCCGTGCCGGGGCCGAACGCCGCCATCGCCGCGCTCTCCGCCTCGGGACTGACCGATCCGCATTTCCTCTTCTACGGCTTCCTGCCGGCGAAGGAGGCGGCGCGGCGCAAGGCCATTGCCGGGCTGAAGCCGCTGCCCTGCGCCCTGGTCTTCTACGAAGCGCCGCACCGCATCGGAGAGACCGTCGCCGACCTGGCCGCCGAACTCGAGCCGCAGCGCACCCTGGTCATCGCGCGCGAATTGACCAAGCTGTTCGAGTCGATCGCCAGCCTGCCGCTGGCCGAGGCGCCGGCCTGGCTGGCGGCGGACGAGGACCGCCGCCGCGGCGAGTTCGTGCTGGCCGTCTCGGCGCCGCCGCCGGCCGAGGGCATCGGCCCCGAGGCCGTGCGCGTGCTCGAACTGCTGCTGGCGGAGCTGCCGCTGAAGCAGGCCGTGAAGCTCGCGGCCGAGATCAGCGGCACCTCGAAGAACGCGCTCTACGATCTCGCCCTGGAGAAAAGGGGCGAGCGCTAGCCACGTATAATCCGGATCATGCCGACCCTGAGCCTCATCCGCCCCGACGACTGGCACCTGCACCTGCGCGACGGTGCCGCGCTGGCGACCGTGGTGTCGCACACGGCGCGGCAGTTCGCCCGCGCCATCGTCATGCCCAACCTCAAGCCGCCGGTGACGACCGCCGCGCAGGCGGCGGCCTACCGCGAGCGCATCCTCGCCGCCGTGCCGCCGGGGCTGACTTTTGCGCCGCTGATGACGCTCTACCTGACGGACAACACGCCGGCCGCGGAGATCGACCGCGCGAAGGGCTCCGGCCTCGTGCATGCCGTGAAGTACTACCCGGCCGGCGCCACCACCAACTCGGATGCCGGCGTCACGGCCATCGAAAACTGCTTTGCCGTGCTGGCGCGCATGGAAGAGACGGGCCTGCCGCTGCTGGTGCACGGCGAGGTGACCGACGCCGAGGTCGACATCTTCGACCGCGAGCGCGTCTTCATCGAGCGCGTGCTGGTGCCGCTGCTGCAGCGCTTTCCGCGCCTGCGCCTGGTGCTCGAGCACATCACCACGCTGGAGGGGGTGCAGTTCGTCGACTCGATGGGCCCCAATGTCGCCGGCACCCTGACGGCGCACCACCTGCTGATGAACCGCAATGCGCTGCTGGCCGGCGGCGTGCGGCCGCACCACTACTGCCTGCCGGTGCTGAAGCGCGAAGCGCATCGCCGCGCCCTCGTGCAGGCTGCCACCTCGGGCAATCCGAAATTCTTCCTCGGCACCGATTCGGCGCCGCATGCGCGCAACACCAAGGAAGCGGCCTGCGGCTGCGCCGGCTGCTACACGGCGCTCAACGCCCTCGAGCTGTACGCCGAGGTCTTCGAGGCCGGGGGCGCGCTCGCGCGACTCGAGGCCTTCGCCAGCTTCCACGGCGCCGACTTCTACGGCCTGCCGCGCAACACCGAAACCATCACCCTGGAACAGGCGTCCTGGCGCGTGCCGGAGAGCCTGCCCTTCGGCAATGACGTGCTGGTGCCGCTGCGCGCCGGCGAATCCCTGCGCTGGAAGCTGAAGCCATGAACCTGCTGGCGCAGGTCAGCCTTCACTGAAACCTCGCCTTCCTTTCGGAGCGATCGGAGCGCAGGGCCGAACGCCGGCCGCGCGCCACGTCCACCCCCGAGATCAGCAATAATCCGATGACGAAGTAGGCGCCGGTAAACAGGATGGCCTGGCGGTGGTTGCCGCCGGAGAGCCAGTTCACCAGTCCGTAGGTGAGCGGGCCGAAGATCGAGGCGAGTTTCACGGCCAGGCCCCACAGGCCGAAGAACTCCGCCAGCCGCGAGGGGGGCGCGAGGTAGCCGACCATGGCACGTCCGGCCGATTGCGAAGCGCCCATGCACAGGCCGGCGATGTTGGCCGCCACCCAGAACAGCGCCGCGCCCTCCGCCAGATAGGCCAGCGTCACCATCAGGATCCAGCCGCACAGCGTCAGCGCGATGGCGCGCACATGGCCGATGCGATCCTGCAGATAGCCGAATCCGAACGCGCCGCAGGCCGCCGTCAGGTTGACCACCAGGATCAGCACCAGCGTCTGCTCGGTGGTGAAGCGCATCGCCTCCTGGGCGTAGATTGCCGCGAGGGTGATCACCGCCGCGATGCCGGCCTGGTAGAACAGCGTGCAGACGAGGAAGCGCGCCAGGTCGCGGAAGTTCCGGGTGTGGTGCACGGTCGCCGCCAGGCGCGCCCAGGCGGTGCGCACGATGCCGTCCGCCGAAGCCTGCGGCAGGGCGCGCTCGCGCAGGAAGAGGAAGGTCGGCAGGCTGGCGACGGCGAACAGCACGGCGGTGATCAGCATCGTCTCCGGCACGGCCTGCGCGGTTTCGCGCCCGGCCGACTTGGCGTGGGCGAGCCAGGCCAGGCAGGCGCCGAGCGAAAGCAGGCCGCCGAGGTAGCCCAGGCTCCAGCCCCAGCCGGAGACGCGTCCCATGGCGCGGCTTTTCGCCAGCTCCGGCAGGAAGGCGGCGATCAGGTTCTCGCCCGTGCCGAAGAAGAAGTTGGAGGCGATGACACAGGCGACGGCGACGGCCAGCGTGCCGGGACCGGTGAAGTAGAGGGCCGCCGTGAACGCCACGCAGCCGATGGTGGTGAACACGAGCAGGCGCTTCTTGGCGGCGCGGGCGTCGGCCCAGGCGCCGATGAGCGGCGCCGTGAGCACGATCAGGACATACGATGCCGCCAGCGTCGCCGTCCACGCCAGCGTCGCCCACGGCGCGCGCTGCGCCACCACGGCGACGAAATAGGCATTGAAGACGGCGGTGATCACCACCGTCGTGTAGCCCGAGTTGGCGAAGTCGTACATCGCCCAGGCCCAGGCTTCCCGCGGCGTGGCATCCCCGGTCAGCGTGCGCGAGCGGTTTTCGGCGGCCATGGCGGAGTGCGTAAAATGGGTGTGAGGGGATTATGGCTGCAATCACCGATCTCGGGGCGCTGGCAGAGCGCCCGCTCTTCGAACCCGTTGCCGGCTGGCTGCAGGCCTTCGGCGGCGCTGCGCCGCCCGATGCGTCGGCGCTGAATGCGGCGCTGGCCGGCATGGCGCCGCCGGAGTCGGCGGGCGGCGCGCCCATCCGCTTCGTCCGGCCGGAAGCGGGCAAGGGCAGCTACGAGGAGCGCGTCTTCGCGCGCGGCGAAGTGGAGACGCGCCCCGGCAACTGGCACGATTTCTTCAATGCGCTTGCCTGGCTGGCCTATCCGCAAGCCAAACGCTCTCTCAACGGCCGCCACCATGCCGCCCTGCAGATGCAGCGCGCGGCCGGCAGCGTCGTGCGCGGCTCGGTGCGCGATGCGATCACGCAGTTCGACGAATGCGGCATTGTCGTTGCCTCCGCTTCGGCCGCGCTGGCTGAGCTGCTGCGTACGCATCAATGGATGGAATTGTTTTGGCATCGGCGCGCGCAGCTGGCGCGCGACATGCGCTGCCTGGTTTTCGGCCATGCCCTCTGGGACCAGCTGCGCGCGCCCTTCGTCGGCCTGACGGCGAAGGCGGTGGTTCTGGAGGTGGAGGGGGCGTGGCTGGCACGGCCGCTCGCGCTGCAACTCGCCGACGTCGATTGCCGCCTGGCTGAAATATTCTCCCGCCCCGGCGCCTATGCCCGGCCGCGCGATTTCCAGCCGCTGCCGCTGCTCGGGATACCCGGTGTCGTGGCGGAAAACTCCGATCCGTCCTATTACGGCGACCTGCGCCAGTTCAGGCCTGCGCGAAGCGCTTCGCGCTGAAACAAAAAAAGCCCCGCCGAAGCGGGGCTTGCAAAGGAAGCGGAGGTTTGAGATGGCCACTGCTAAGAAAGCCTCATTCCGTTCCCCCTGTATTTTCGGACGTGCCCGGTGGCAGATCAAGCTCGGGCTGGAAATAATTTATAACATATTGAAAAACAAGGATGTTGCTGCGATATAATACTCATGGAAGTCCGCCAGGCAGCCGCTGTGCGCCCCCGGGTGCATGGAGGAAAGTCCGGGCCCCATAGAGCAGGATGCCGGCTAACGGCCGGGCGCCGTGAGGCGATGGAAAGTGGCACAGAGAATAGACCGCCTAAGTCCGCAAGGACCGGCAAGGGTGAAACGGCGGGGTAAGAGCCCACCGCAGTCCGTGGCAACACGGCTGGCACGCTAAACCCCATCCGGGGCAAGGCCAAATAGGGAAGCCATGGCGCTGCTCGCGCCGCTTCCGGGTAGGCTGCTAGAGCGGCGCGGCAACGCGTCGCCCAGAGGAATGGCTGCCGGGCAGCTTCGGCTGCCTCACAGAACCCGGCTTATCGGCGGACTTCCAATCCCCCTTCGTCGAACAAGATGGCGCAACGCCAGCACTCTTCATGTTCAACTTTCACTTCACATTCTATCCACTTTGTTTTTAAAGGGATATTTTTTTAAGATTTTATCTCAGAACCCCTCCTTAAGTCTTTGTTGCATCTGGAAAAAATCGAAAATATCCGCTTGACCCTGCATTAGAGTTCATCTAAAGTGGGAAATAGTGGAAAAAAGTGGGAAATCTGAATTTCGGGTTTCCCTTCCAAGGAGGGGGCGTATGTTCCAGGGGGCTGCAGCGCTGAATCTCGACGCGAAGGGGCGCCTGGCGGTGCCGTCGCGGCATCGCGAGGGGCTGTCCGCCGCCGCCGCCGGAAGGTTAGTGCTTACTGCGCACCCCCATCGCTGCCTCCTGATCTATCCCCTGCCGGCCTGGGAGCCCATCCGCGACAAGGTGCTCGCGGCGCCCAGCCTCGAACAGCAATCCGCCTATTTGAAACGCCTGCTCGTCGGCTTCGCCCGCGAGGAGGAGATGGATGCGGCCGGCCGCCTGCTGATCGCGCCGGAGCTGCGCCAGTACGCCGGGCTGGAAAAGGAAGTCTGGCTGGTCGGCCAGGGCAACCATTTCGAGCTCTGGTCGGATGCCGGCTGGAAGCAGCAGCAGGAAGCGATCTTCGCGCTCGGCGACAAGCTGCTGCCGCCGGGACTGGAGACGCTGACGTTGTGAGTCAGGCGATGCAGCACAGGACGGTGCTGCTGGAGGAGGCGGTCGACGCCCTGGCGGTGAAACCGGGCGGGGTGTACGTGGATGCGACCTTCGGTCGCGGCGGGCACAGCCGGCTGATCCTTGGGCAGTTGAACGAGCAGGGGCGGCTGATTGCGCTGGACAAGGATCCGGCGGCGATCGCGGCGGGCGGGGAGATCGCCGATCCGCGCCTGAAAGTGATCCATGCCGCCTTCGGCAGTCTGGAGGAGGTGCTGAAGGCGGAGGGTGTGGAGCGGGTGGATGGCGTGCTGCTGGACCTGGGCGTGTCCTCTCCGCAGCTGGACGAGGCGGCGCGCGGCTTCAGTTTCCGGCTGGATGCGCCACTCGACATGCGCATGGATACGAGCCGCGGCCTAACGGCGGCGGAATGGCTGGCGCAGGCGAGCCAGCAGCAATTGGCGGAGGTGATAAAAAATTATGGCGAAGAACGGTTTGCTAATGCGGTTGCAAAGGCGATTGTTGCTGCTCGGGCAGGGGGGGCTATCGCAACCACACGACAACTTGCCGAGATCGTGGCATCGGCCGTCCGCACGCGCGAGCAAGGCCAGCATCCGGCGACGCGCAGCTTTCAGGCTATACGGATTCACCTCAATCAGGAGCTTGAGGAATTGTCGCTAGCGCTGCCCCAGGCCGTCGATGCGCTCAAGCCGGGCGGCCGCCTCGTCGTCATCAGCTTCCACTCCCTCGAAGATCGCATCGTCAAGCGCTTCCTGCGCGACGCCTCGCGCCCGCCGCAACTCCCGTCCCGGCTGCCGCTGCGCGCCGCCGACCTGCCGCCGCCGCGGCTGAAGCTGGTCGGCAAGCCAGTCACGCCTTCCGCGACGGAAGTCGCCGCCAACCCGCGCGCCCGCAGCGCCGTGATGCGCGTGGCGGAAAGGATGTGATGCCGTGTTGCGCGTGAACCTGCTCCTGATCGCGATTGTCCTGGCCAGTGCGCTGGGGACGGTGGCCTCGCAGCACACGGCGCGGAAGCTGTTCACCGAGATGGAGCGCGAGCAGGAGCGCATGCGCCAGCTGGAAGTGGAGTGGGGCCAGCTGCAGCTCGAGCAGAGCACCTGGGCCTCCCACGCGCGCATCGAGAAGGTCGCCCGCGAGCGCCTGCACATGAAGCCGCCAGCGCCGGGGCAGATCCTGGCCGTGGAGCGCCCGCAGTGAAATTCACCAGCAGCCCGCTGCTCTCCCAGCTTCTGCCGGCCTGGCGCGCGCGCTTCGTCGCCGCGCTGATCCTGCTGGCCTTCGGCACCCTGGCCGCGCGTTCGGTGTACCTGCAGGTGGTGCGCAACGACTTCCTGCAGCAGAAGGGCGAGTCGCGCTATGCCCGCGTGATCGAGCTGTCGGCGACGCGCGGCCGCATCGCCGACCGCAGCGGCGACATGCTGGCGGTGTCCACGCCGGTGAAATCGGTGTGGGCGATTCCCGAGGATGCGCGGCTGTCGCCGGCACAGGCGCGCACGCTGGCGGCGCTGCTGGAGATGGACGTGCGCGAGCTCAATCGCCGGCTCGCCGCGGAGAAGGACTTCGTCTTCATCAAGCGGCAAATCCCGCCGGATGTCGCCGAGAAGGTCGCCGCGCTCGCCCTGCCCGGCATCCACCAGCAGCGCGAATACCGCCGCTACTACCCGGCCGGAGAGGTGACCGCCCACATGCTCGGGTTCACCGGTGTCGATGACCGGGGCCAGGAAGGCATCGAGCTGGCCTTCGATGACCAGCTGGCCGGCAGGCCGGGCAGCCGCCGCGTCATCAAGGACCGCCTCGGCCGCATCGTCGAGGACGTCGAGAGCATCAAGCCGCCGCAGGACGGCAAGGACATCACGCTGGCCCTCGACGCCAAGGTGCAATACCTCGCGTTCACGCACCTGAAGCAGGCGTTGGCCGTGCACAAGGCCAAGGCCGGCGGCGTCGTCGTCCTCGACGCCAGGACCGGCGAAGTGCTGGGGCTGGCCAACCTGCCGGCCTACAACCCGAACAACCGCCTCAAGCTCACCGGCGCGCAGTTGCGCAACCGCGCGCTGACCGACGTCTTCGAGCCCGGCTCGACGATGAAGCCGTTTACCGCGGCACTGGCACTGGAAAAGGGGCGCTTCCGCTCCGATTCGCTGATCCAGACGGCGCCGGGCCGCCTCACCATCGGCAATGCCACCATCCATGACGCCCATCCGCATGGCCCGCTGACGGTGGCGCAGGTCATCCAGAAGTCGAGCAACGTCGGCACGGCGAAGATCGCCGGCACCTTCGCGGCGGAGGAAATGTGGCGGATGTTCGACGATATCGGCTTCGGCCAGCCGCTTCGGCTCGGGTTTCCGGGCGAGGTCGGCGGCCGCCTGCGCCCCTTCAAAACCTGGCGGCCGATCGAGCAGGCCACCATGTCCTACGGCCACGGCATCTCGGTGACGCTGATGCAGCTGGCCCGTGCTTACCTGGCATTTGCCCGCGACGGCGATCTGATCCCGTTGTCTCTGACCCGGCAGGAATCGGCGCCGCTCGCGGGCAAATCCATTTTTTCTGCGCAAACGGCGCGGCAGGTGCGCGCCATGCTCGAACTGGCCGTGCTGCCGGGCGGCACCGCGCCCAAGGCGCAGATCGCCGGCTATCGCGTCGCCGGCAAGACCGGCACGGCGCACAAGCTGGAGGGCGGCAGCTATGCCGACCGCTATGTGGCGGTGTTTGTCGGTTTCGCCCCGGTGTCGGACCCGCGCCTGGTGGTGGCGGTGATGATCGACGAGCCCTCCGCCGGCCAGTACTACGGCGGCGAGGTGGCGGCGCCGGTCTTCGCCCAGGTGATGGCCGGCAGCCTGCGCACGCTCGGCGTGGCGCCGGATGCGCCGCTGAAGCCGGTGCAGGTGGCGCGGGATGTCGCAGCGGTGCCGGAGAGTCTGTGAAACGTGAACTGGGGGAAGCGCAACGCGTGCTCGATGAACTGCAAAGGCAAGGCGTGACGGCGACAGGGCTCAGCGCGGACTCGCGCGCGCTGGCCCCGGGGGAGGTGTTCGTCGCCTACCCGGGCGCGCGCGCCGACGGCCGCCGCTTCATCGCCGCTGCCGTGGCGCGCGGCGCTTCGGCCGTGCTCTGGGAGCGGCAGGGCCAGGCGGGCGGGACGGCCATTGCGCTGCCGAACGTCGCCGTGGACGACCTGCAGTCGCTCTCCGGCTGGATTGCCCATCTGGTGTATGGCCGGCCCTCGGAAAAGCTGTGGACGGTGGGCGTCACCGGCACCAACGGCAAGACCTCGGTGAGCCAGTGGATCGCCCAGGCCTTCGAACGCCTCGGCCGCCGCTGCGCCGTGGTCGGCACGCTCGGCAGCGGCTTCCCGGGAAAACTGGAGGAGAGCCTCAACACCACGCCGGACGCGCTCACCCTGCACCGCCTTTTCGCGCAGCATCTCGCGCAGGGCGCACAGGCGGCGGCGATGGAAGTCTCCTCGATCGGCCTGCACCAGGGTCGCGTCAATGGCGTGCATTTCGATGTCGCGGTGTTCACCAACCTCACCCGCGACCACCTCGAGTACCACGGCAGCATGGAAGCCTACGGCGCGGCCAAGGCGCAATTGTTCGCCGTGCCCGGGCTGAAGGCGGCCGTGCTCAACCTCGACGACGCGCACGGCCGCAAGATCGCCCGCGATCTTGCCGGCGGCGGCGTGCAGGTGATCGGTTATGCGCTGGATGCCGCTGCAGCGGCGGGCGTCGATGGCGCACTGATTGCCGAGCACATCACGGCGACGCCGCACGGGCTGCGCTTCACGGCGGCCACGCCGCAGGGCCGCGCCGACATCGAGGCGCCGCTGGTGGGCGAATTCAATGTCTCCAACCTGCTCGCCGTACTGGGCACGCTGCTGGCCTCGGGCGTGCCGCTCGATCAGGCCGCCGCCGTATTGCGCAGGCTGACTTCTGCGCCCGGCCGCATGCAGCCGCTGGGCGGGGAAGGGCAGCCGCTGGCAGTGATCGACTACGCCCACACGCCGGATGCGCTCGACAAGGCGCTGGTGGCGCTGCGCGACACCGCGCGCGCGCGCGGCGGCCGGCTCGTCTGCGTCTTCGGCTGCGGCGGCAACCGCGATCCGGGCAAGCGCCCGCTGATGGGCGGGGTCGCCGCGCGCCGCGCCGA
The DNA here is from genome assembly GCA_905339315.1 of Rhodocyclaceae bacterium. Lineage (GTDB taxonomy): Bacteria > Pseudomonadota > Gammaproteobacteria > Burkholderiales > Rhodocyclaceae > Desulfobacillus. Next base: position 10,356 of record CAJPFL010000177.1, on the reverse strand, counting down.
CAGCGTCATCCTGACCAGCGACAACCCGCGCGACGAGGATCCGCAGGCGATCCTCGCCGACATTGCGCGCGGCGCGCCGGGGGCACGCGTCATCGGCGACCGCGCCGAGGCGATCCGTGCCGCCCTTGCAGAGGCCGACGCGCGCGACGTGGTGCTGGTCGCCGGCAAGGGGCACGAGACCTACCAGGAGATTGGCGGCCGGCGCCAGCCGTTCTCCGATGCCGACTGCGCTGCCGCGGCGCTGGCGGCGCGCGCGGGGGCTTCGTCATGATGAGCCTGATGGAAGCGGCGCTGGCCAGCGGCGGCACCGCCCTCAACGGCAATCCCCGCATCGAGGGGGTGTCGACCGATACGCGGACGCTCGCCAGCGGCGAGCTGTTCGTCGCGCTGAAGGGGGAGCACTTCGACGGCCACGCGTTCCTCGAGGTTGCGGCCGAACGCGGTGCCGCGGCGGCGATGGTCAACGCGGCGTGGGCCGAAGGTCGCGCGCCCGGCCTGCCGCTGCTGGTGGTCGCCGACACGCGCCTGGCGCTGGGCTATCTGGGCGCCTGGTGGCGCGCCCGCTTCGACATCCCGCTGATCGGCGTCACCGGCAGCAACGGCAAGACCACGGTGAAGGAGATGACCGCCGCGATCCTGCGCGCCCAGGCCCGGGCCGACGGCGACGACCCCGAATGCGCCGTGCTGGCGACCGCGGGCAACCTCAACAACGACATCGGCCTGCCGCTGATGCTGCTGCGGCTCCACGCGACGCATCGCGCCGCGGTGATCGAGATGGGCATGAACCATCCCGGCGAGATTGCCTACCTGACGCGCCTGGCGCAGCCGACCGTGGCGCTGGTGAACAATGCCCAGCGCGCGCATCTCGCCGGACTCGGCGGGGTGGCCGAGGTGGCGCGCGCCAAGGGCGAGATCTTCGAGGGCCTGCGCCCTGGCGGCACGGCCGTCATCAATGCCGACGACCCGTTCAGCGGCCTCTGGCGCGAGATGAACGCCGGCCGGCGCACGCTGACTTTCGGCCTCGACCAGGCTGCCGACGTGCATGGGCGCGCCGAGCCGAAGGCCCTCGGCAGCGTGCTGTCGATCGCCGCGCCGCAGGGCGTCGTCGACGTCGCCCTGCGGGTGCCGGGCCGGCACAACGCCCGCAATGCGCTGGCTGCCGCCGCCGCGGCGCTGGCGGCCGGGGCGACGCTCGCCGCCGTATCAGGCGGACTGACTTCCTTCGCCGGCGTCAAGGGTCGGCTGCAGATCCGCCAGGCCGTGGGCGGGGCGCTGCTCATCGACGACAGCTACAACGCCAACCCGGATTCGGTGCGCGCCGCCATCGACGTGCTGGCGGCCACGCCGGGCAGGAAGATCCTGGTGCTGGGCGACATGGGCGAGATCGGCGGCCAGGCCGGCCAGTTCCACGACGAGATCGGCGGCTATGCCAAGAGCCAGGGCCTGGACCTGCTGTTCGCCCTGGGCGAGCACAGCGAGCTGGCGTCGCGCAATTTCGGCGCCGGCGGGCAGCATTTCGAATCCGTCGATGCGCTGCTGGCGGTGCTGCTGCCGCAGCTCGGCGGCGATACGGCGCTGCTGGTGAAGGGTTCCCGATTCATGCGCATGGAGCGGGTGGCGGATGCCGTGGCGGCAAACGGCGCAACGGGCAACGGAGTGCACTGATGGGGAATGCGGAGGGCATGGCGACGGCAATGGGCGGACGAGCCAGCATTGATGCTGCGACCCGGTGGGGCTGCTTGGGACATCCATTGACACCGCCCGCCGTGCCCTCCGGTTTCCCCAGCGATGCGAGAGGAGGGCGGCCCCGCCGCCGGGCCGCCCCAAGGCGGGGCCAGTCAAGCGGACGGAGCGGGCAAAGCCCGCGAACATTCGTCACCCCCTTCCGGGGGAAGGGGGATGGGGGGAAGGCCAATCATGCTGCTTGAACTGGCGCAATGGCTGTCGAAGGACTTCCGCGTCTTCAACGTTTTCGGCTACATCACGCTGCGCATGGTGCTGGCGGCGATGACGGCACTGGTGATTTCCTTCATTTTCGGGCCGGCGGTGATCCGCTGGCTGGCGCAGAAGAAGATCGGCCAGGCGGTGCGCGACGACGGCCCGCAATCGCACCTCGCCAAGACCGGCACGCCGACCATGGGTGGCGCGCTGATCCTGATCGCCATCGGCGTCACCACGCTGCTGTGGGGCGACCTCGGCAACCGCTACGTCTGGGTGGTGCTGCTGGTGACCCTGGGCTTCGGCGCGGTGGGCTGGGTGGACGACTGGCGCAAGGTGGTGCAGCGCAACCCGAAGGGGCTGTCGGCGCGGGCGAAGTTCTTCTGGCAGTCGCTGATCGGCGCCGCCGCGGCGATCTTCCTCGCCACGACGGCGACGCTGCCGGCGCACACCGAGCTGATCGTGCCGTTCTTCAAGACCGTGGCCTATCCGCTGGGCATCGTCGGCTTCGTCATCCTCACCTACTTCGTCATCGTCGGCACCAGCAATGCGGTCAACCTCACCGACGGCCTCGACGGCCTCGCCATCATGCCGACGGTGATGGTGGCCGGCGCGCTGGCGATTTTCGCCTACGTCGCCGGCCATGCCGGTTTCTCGAAATACCTCGGCCTGCCGCACATCCCCGGCGCCGGCGAGCTGGCGGTGTTCCTCGGCGCGCTGTGCGGGGCCGGGCTGGGCTTCCTCTGGTTCAACGCCTATCCGGCGGAAGTCTTCATGGGCGACGTCGGCGCGCTGGCGCTGGGCGCCGCGCTCGGCACGGTGGCGGTGGTGGTGCGCCAGGAGATCGTGCTGTTCATCATGGGCGGCGTGTTCGTCGTCGAGACGCTGTCGGTGATGATCCAGGTCGCCTACTTCAAGGCCACCGGCGGCAAGCGCATCTTCCTCATGGCGCCGCTGCACCACCACTACGAACTGAAGGGCTGGAAGGAGACCCAGGTGGTCGTTCGCTTCTGGATCATCACCATCATGCTGGTGCTGTTCGGGTTGTCCACTTTGAAACTGAGATGAGCTGGAAAGGCAAATCGGTTCTGGTGCTGGGGCTCGGCGAGTCGGGTCTGGCGATGGCGCAATGGCTGCATCGCCAGGGCGCCCGCGTGCGCGTCGCCGATTCGCGCAGCGAGCCGCCATTCGCCGCCGAATTGCAGCGCAGCGCCCCCGGGGCAGCCCTGCTGGCCGGTCCCTTCAACGAGGCGCTGATCGACGGCGTCGACCTGGTCGGGCTCTCGCCCGGGCTCTCGCGCAGCGAGCCGGTGGTGGCGGAGGCCGCCCGGCGCGGCCTGCCCGTCGTCGGCGAGATCGCGCTGTTCGCCGGCGCCCTGCGCGAACTTGGCGCGCGCGGGCAATGCAAGGTGATCGCCATCACCGGCACCAACGGCAAGACCACCACCACGGCGCTGGCCGGCGCGCTCTGCCGCGCCGCCGGCAAGGTGACGGCGGTGGCCGGCAACATCAGCCCGGCGGCGCTCTCCGCGCTGATGACCTGCCTCGACGCCGGCAAGCTGCCCGAGGTGTGGGTGCTGGAGCTGTCGAGCTTCCAGCTGGAGACGGCGGCGAGCCTGGCGGCGGACGCCGCGGCGGTGCTCAACCTCAGCGACGACCATTTGGACCGCTATGCCGGGCTGGACGACTACGCCGCCGCCAAGGCGCGCATCTTCGAAGGCGCCGGCGCGCAGGTCCTCAACCGCCAGGACGCGCGCGTCCTGGCGATGGCGAACGCCGTCTCGCGCAGGCTGACTTTTGGCCTGGACGCGCCGGCCGGCCCGGATGACTTCGGCCTCGAGGACGGCTGGCTGATGCAGGGAAGCGAGCGCCTGCTGCGCGCCGACGAATTGGCGATCGCCGGCCTGCACAACGTCGCCAATGGGCTCGCCGCCCTGGCCCTGTGCCGTGCCGCCGGCCTGCCGCTGGCGCCGCTGCTGCCGGCGCTGCGCGCCTTCAAGGGCCTGCCGCACCGCGTCGAGCGCATCGCCGAGATCGACGGCGTCTCCTGGTTCGACGATTCGAAGGGCACCAACGTCGGCGCCACGGTGGCGGCGCTGGAGGGGCTGGGCCGCAGGGTGGTGCTGATCGCGGGGGGCGACGGCAAGGGGCAGGATTTCTCCCCGCTTGCGCCGTCCCTGGCCGGGCATGGCCGCGCCCTGGTTCTGATCGGCCGCGACGCCGGGAAGATCGAGGCCGCCGTCGGCGACTGCGGCATTCCGGTCATCCATGCCCAGGACCTGGGCCAGGCCGTGCGCCAGGCGGCGTTGGCCGCCCGCGCCGGCGATGCCGTGCTGCTCTCGCCGGCCTGCGCCAGCTTCGACATGTTCCGCAACTATGCGCATCGCGCCGAGGTGTTCGTCCAGGCGGTGCGCGCGCTGGCCGCGGCGCGGCAGAGGGAGGCCTCGTGAGCGCCCACGCCCTGCGCGGCTATCGCGCCGGCAGCGCTGCCCAGCCGCAGGAGCTGGATCCCATGCTGCTGTGGCCGGCGCTGGCGCTGTTGCTGTTCGGCATGGTGATGGTGTATTCAGCCTCCATCGCCACCGCCGAGGGCAGCCGCTTCACCGGCCACCAGCCGGCCTATTTCCTGATTCGCCATGGCGTCTTTCTCGCCATCGGCCTGATTGCCGCGGCGGTGGTGTTCCAGGTGCCGCTGCGCGTCTGGCAGCAGGGCGCGCCCTGGCTGTTCCTCCTCGGCGTGGCGCTGCTGGTGCTGGTGCTGGTGCCGTTCATCGGCCGCGAGGTGAACGGCGCACGGCGCTGGCTGCCGCTCGGCCTGGTCAACCTGCAGCCGTCCGAGCTGATGAAGCTGTTTGCCGTGCTCTACGCCGCCGACTACACGGTGCGCAAGCTGGCCGACATGGGCAGCTTCCGCCGCGGCTTCGTGCCGATGGCACTGGTGATGGCGCTGGTCGGCGGGCTGCTGCTGCGCGAGCCGGATTTCGGCGCCTTCGTCGTCATCATCTGCATCGCCATGGGCATCCTTTTCCTCGGCGGCATCAATGTGCGGCTGTTCGCCGTGCTGTTCCTGTTCCTCGCCCTGGCCTTCGTCGTCCTGATCTGGACTTCGCCCTATCGCCGCGAACGCATCTTCGGCTTCATGGATCCCTGGTCGGACGCCTACGGCAAGGGCTACCAGCTCTCCCACGCGCTGATCGCCTTCGGCCGCGGCGAGTGGTTCGGAGTCGGCCTCGGCGGCAGCGTCGAGAAGCTGTTTTACCTGCCCGAGGCGCACACCGACTTCCTGCTGGCGGTGATCGCCGAGGAGCTGGGTCTCGCCGGCGTGCTGGCCGTCATCGTGCTGTTCGCCCTGATCGTCCAGCGCGCCTTTGCCATCGGCCGCCAGTCGCTGCTGCTGGAGCGCGCCTATGGCGGGCTGGTGGCCCAGGGCATCGGCATCTGGATCGGCGTGCAGGCCTTCATCAACATGGGCGTCAACATGGGCCTGCTGCCGACCAAGGGCCTGACGCTGCCGCTGATGAGCTTCGGCGGCTCGGGCATCCTCGCCAACTGCGTTGCGCTGGCGATCCTGCTGCGGGTCGATTACGAGAACCGGGCGCTGATGCGGGGAGCGGCGGCATGAAAACCATCCTCGTCATGGCCGGCGGCACCGGCGGCCACGTCTTCCCGGGGCTGGCCGTGGCCGACTACCTGCATGCGCGCGGCTGGCGCGTGGTCTGGATGGGTAATCCCGAGGGCATGGAAGCGAAACTGGTACCGGCGCGCGGCTACGAGATGGCCTGGGTGCGCTTCGCCGCGCTGCGCGGCAAGGGCCTGCTGCGCAAGCTGTTGCTGCCGGTGAACCTGCTGCGCGCCTTCGGCCAGGCGCTCGGCGCGCTGTCGCGCGTCAAGCCCAACGTCGTCCTCGGCATGGGCGGCTACGTCACTTTTCCCGGCGGCATGATGGCGGCGCTGACCGGCCGGCCGCTGGTGGTGCATGAGCAGAATTCGGTGGCCGGGCTGGCCAACCGCGTGCTGGCCGGCGTCGCCGACCGCATCCTCAGCGGCTTTCCGGGCGTGCTCAGGCAGGGCGAATGGGCCGGCAATCCGGTGCGTACCGAGATCGCCGCGCTGCCCCTGCCTGCGCAGCGCTATGCCGGGCGCAGCGGCCCGCTCGACGTGCTGGTGGTGGGAGGCAGCCTCGGCGCCCGGGCGCTCAACGAGGCCATGCCGCGCGCGCTGGCGCTGCTGCAACTGGCGGAACGGCCGCGGGTGACGCACCAGTCGGGCGCGAAGCAGATCGACGACCTGCGCGCCGCCTATGCCGCTGCCGGCGTGGAAGCGCAGCTTCTGCCCTTCATCGACGACATGGCGGCGCGCTACGCGGCGGCGGACCTGGTGGTCTGCCGCGCCGGCGCGCTCACCATTGCCGAACTGGCGGCGGCCGGCGTCGCCAGCGTGCTGGTGCCCTTCCCGCAGGCGGTGGACGACCACCAGACCGGCAATGCGCGCTTCCTGTCCGAAGCCGGTGCGGCGATCCTGCTGCCGCAGCGCGAATTGACGCCGGAAAAACTTGCCGCGCTGCTGCGCGAACTGACGCGCGAGAAGCTGGCGGCGATGGCGGAGAAGGCGCGCGCATTGGCGAAACCCGAGGCGACCCGCGCCGTGGCGGAGGTCTGCATGGAGATCGCCCGATGAAGCACAAGGTGCGCCGCATCCATTTCGTCGGCATCGGCGGCTCCGGCATGAGCGGCATCGCCGAGGTGATGCTCAACCTCGGCTATGAAGTGGGCGGATCGGATATCGCCGAGAACGCCGCCACGCGGCGCCTGGCCGGGCTCGGCGCCCGCGTCGTCATCGGCCATCGCGCCGAGAATATCGACGAAGCCGACGCGGTGGTGGTGTCCACCGCCGTCAAGGACGACAACCCGGAGGTGCAGGCGGCGCGCACGCGCCAGATCCCGGTGGTGCCGCGGGCGCTGATGCTGGCCGAGCTGATGCGCCTGAAGCAGGGCATCGCGGTGGCCGGCACCCACGGCAAGACCACCACCACCAGCCTGGTGGCGAGCATCCTCGCCGCCGGCGGCCTCGACCCGACCTTCGTCATCGGCGGACGCCTGAACAGCGCCGGCGCGCATGCCGGCCTCGGCTCGGGCGAGTTCATCGTTGCCGAGGCCGACGAGTCCGACGCCTCCTTCCTGCACCTGCAGCCGGTGATCGCCGTGGTGACCAACATCGATGCCGACCACATGGAGACCTACGGCCACGACTTCGGCCGGCTGAAACAGGCCTTCGTCGACTTCCTGCAGCACCTGCCGTTCTACGGCGCCGCCATCCTCTGCGAGGACGACTGCAACCTGCGCGAGATCATGCCCGCCGTCTCCAAGCCGATCGTGCGCTACGGCCTGGCCGAGTCGGCCCACATCCGCGCCGTGGACATCCGCCACGAGGGCGCGCAGATGAAGTTCTCCGTGCTGCGGCCCGGCTCGGCGCCGAAGCTCGACATCGTGCTCAACCTGCCCGGCGTGCACAACGTGCAGAACGCCCTGGCGGCGATCGCCGTGGCCGACGAGGTCGGCGTGCCGGACGAAGCCATCGTCAGGGCGCTGGCGGACTTCAAGGGCGTCGGCCGGCGCTTCCAGCGCTACGGCGAGGTCCCCCTCGAAAGCGGCGGCCAATTCACGCTGATCGACGACTATGGCCACCATCCGGCGGAAATGGCGGCGACGCTGGCCGCCGCGCGCGGCGCCTTTCCGGGCCGGCGCCTGGTGCTGGCCTTCCAGCCGCACCGCTACACGCGCACGCGCGACTGCTTCGAGGACTTCGTCAAGGTGCTGACGACCGTCGACCTGCTGCTGCTGGCCGAGGTATACCCGGCCGGCGAGGCGCCGATCGTGGCGGCCGACGGCCGCGCGCTGGTGCGGGCGATCCGTGTCACCGGCGCGCTCGAGCCGATCTTCGTCGAGGACATCGGCGAGATGCCGCAGCAGATCATGAACGTGGCGCGCGACGGCGACGTGGTCCTGACGATGGGCGCGGGATCGATCGGCGGCGTGCCGGGAAAGCTGGCGCATGGACCTGTCTGAGATGAACCATCTGGCGCAATCGCTGCGCGGCGAACTTAGGTTCAACGAGCCGATGGCGCGGCACGTCACCTGGCGCGCCGGCGGCGCGGCGGCGCGCGCCTACGTGCCGGCCGACCTCGACGACCTCGCCGCCTTCCTGCGCGCCACGCGTCTCGACGAGCCGCTGCTGTTCGTCGGCCTCGGCAGCAACCTGCTGGTGCGCGACGGCGGCTTCGACGGCACCGTGGTGTTCCTGCACGCCGTGCTGGGGCGACTGACTTTTGCCGATGGCCTCGTTTATGCCGAGGCCGGCGTCGCCGGCCCGAAGGTGGCGCGCTTCGCCGCCAACCACGGCCTCGCCGGCGCGGAATTCCTCGCCGGCATCCCCGGCACGGTGGGCGGCGCGCTGGCCATGAACGCCGGCTGCTACGGCGGCGAAACCTGGGGCATCGTCGATCGCGTGCTGATGCTCGACCGCCGCGGCAACTTGCATGAGCGGCGCGCCGGGGACTTCGAGATCGGCTACCGCCACGTTGGCCTGCGCGCCGCGAGCGACGAGGTGTTCGCCGCCGCCTGGTTGCGGCTGCCGGCGGGCGAGGGCGCAGCCTCGCGCGGGCGCATCCGCGAACTGCTGGAAAAGCGCATCGCCAGCCAGCCGCTGCAGCTGCCGAATGCCGGCTCGGTGTTCCGCAACCCGCCGGACGACCATGCGGCGCGGCTGATCGAGGCGGCAGGGCTGAAGGGAATGGCGATCGGCGGCGCGCAGGTCTCGGAGAAGCATGCGAACTTCATCGTCAATCGGGAGCGCCGGGCGACGGCGGCGGACATCGAGATGTTGATCGAGCGGGTGCAGGCAGTCGTGCGCGAGAAGTTCGGCGTGGAACTGCTGCGCGAAGTGCGGATCGTCGGAGAAAAGCTGTGACCAGGGCATACGGGAAAGTGGCGGTGTTGATGGGCGGCGCCTCTGCCGAGCGGGAAATCTCGCTGATGTCGGGCAAGGCGGTGCTGGCCGCGCTGCAGAAAAGCGGCGTCGATGCGCATGCCTTCGACCCGGCCGAACGCTCGCTGTGGACGTTGAAGGAGGCGGGCTTCGTCCGGGTCTTCATCGCCCTGCACGGCCGCGGCGGCGAGGACGGCACGGTGCAGGGCGCGCTCGAACTGATGGGCATCCCCTACACCGGCAGCGGCGTGATGGCCTCGGCGCTCTGCATGGACAAGTGGCGCACCAAGATGGTGTGGCACGCCGAGCATCTGCCGACGCCGGCCTGGCACATCCTCAAGGCGAACACCGACTGGAACGCCGTCGTCGACGAACTCGGCCTGCCGCTGTTCGTCAAGCCGGCGCGCGAGGGCTCCAGCGTCGGCGCCGCCAAGGTGACGCGCGCCGCCGACCTGCGCGCGGCCTACGAGGCGGCGGTGAAGCACGACCCGCTGGTGCTGGCGGAGCAGTTCGTCGAGGGCGAGGAACTGACCGCGGCCTTCCTCGGCGACCAGGCCCTGCCGCTGGTGCGGATCGTCGCGCCCGGCGGCAACTACGACTGGCAGAACAAGTATTTCAGCGACGAGACGCAGTATTTCTGCCCGAGCGGCCTGCCGGAGTCGGCCGAGGAGACGATCCAGGACCTGGTGATGGAGGCGGCGCAGCTGCTCGACTGCCGCGGCTGGGGGCGCGCCGACCTGATCCTCGATGCCGCAGGCAAGCCCTGGCTGCTGGAGATGAACACCTCGCCGGGCATGACCGGGCATTCGCTGGTGCCGATGGCGGCGCGTGCCGTCGGCATCGGCTTCGAGGCGCTGTGCCTGCAGATTCTGGAGCAGGCGGCGCTTGGCTAGGAGGAAGGCAAATGACGCTGCGGGTTTCTGGGACAGGCCGCAACTGATGAACCTGATCGCCGATCTGCTGTTCTTCGCCGCCGCGCTGGCGCTCGGCTATGCCGCCATGCTGGCGGCGGCGCGCCTGCCGTTCTTTCCGCTGCGCGAGCTTGTCGTCGCCGGCCCGCTGCGGGAGGTGACGCCGACGCAGGTGGAATACGCCGCGGGCAGCGCGGTGGCCGGCAATTTCTTCACCGTGAATCTCGACGCGGTACGGGCGGCCTTCGAGAAGCTGCCCTGGGTGCGCAAGGCGGAGGTGCGTCGGCGCTGGCCGAATGGCCTCGAGCTGGCCATCGAGGAGCATGTCGCCGCGGCGCGCTGGAAGCAGGCCGACGCCCCGAAGGAAGCCCCCGTGGGGGGCGGCGCCGAGGCGCGGCTGGTAAACCGCGAGGGCGAAGTGTTCGCCGCCGCCAGCAATGCGGCGCTGCCGTTGTTCGTCGGCCCGGAGGGCACGGCGCCGCTGATCCTGGCGCGCTACCACGAGCTGCAGCCGCTGCTCGAG
>CAJPFL010000176.1 GCA_905339315.1 Rhodocyclaceae bacterium | reverse complement strand
CGCGGCGAGGCTGCGCGCGACCCTGGCATCCGGTTCGAGCAAGCGGTCGTACTCGACCATGGCGATGAACTGGCCAAGGCGCTCGTTCAGCTGGTGCAGCAAAAAGCGGTTGAATTCGATGCTGGTATCCAGCAGCCGGGTAAACGTCGCCTTGGGCATGTAGGCCACGAGGCTATTGCGCAGTGCAACAACGTCGTATCGGCGCGGCTCGTCCTTGAGCAGCGAACCCTCGCCGAACCAGCCGCCGGTGGGCAGGCCGGTGAAGGTCGTGGGCTTGCCGTCGGCGGAGAGGTTGGTCATCTTCACCAGTCCGTCGATGACCCCGACCCAGTGCTCGACCGGCTCGCCTTTCCTGCAGACGAACCCGCCCGCGGGAATCTGGCGGGTGAGCGTCTCGCCTTCCACCCGCCGCAATTGCTCGGGGGTGAGCGATCGCGACCAGAGACTGGCTCGCAGCATGTCGCCTAGAGTGAGCATCGGTGCAGTTTACCGGATTGTCTGTAGGATGACAGCGTGCGGAATGGGGCTCCAGTAACCTGATCGGCCCTATTCCGGCAAGCCGGCCGCGATGTATGGTTTGACTCGGCAGGGCGTCCGATGGAGAATCATCGGCCGCAGCAAAGAATAAAAGACGGTGCCGGTCAGTCTTTCTTAATGGTTCAGGCGCCAGCGCAAGCAACAGGAGGAGTCCATGTCGGACAACGTTCGACTGCCGTCGCTCAGCACGTTTCCTCGTCTTTTGATGCATCACGCCCAGATGCGGCCGAACCATCCGGCGACGCGCGAGAAGGACATGGGCATCTGGCAGACCTGGACCTGGTCTCAGGTGGCCGAGGAAGTGCGTGCCATGGCCTGCGGACTCGCCGAGCTGGGCTTCAAGCGCGGCGACAATCTGGCCATCATCGGCGACAACCGACCGCGCCTGTACTGGGCGATGTGCGCCGCGCAGTGCCTCGGCGGCGTGCCCGTTCCCCTCTACCAGGATGCCGTGGCCGCCGAGATGGTCTTCGTCCTCCAGGATGCCGGCATCAAGTTCGCCATCGTCGAGGACCAGGAGCAGGTCGACAAGCTGTTGGAGAACAAGTCGCAGTGCCCCGACCTGCTGCACATCCTCTACGACGATCCGCGCGGCCTGCGCCATTACAACCAGTCCTTCCTGCACGGCCTCGACGAAGTGCAGGAAATGGGGCGCATCCACAACCGCAACCATCCCGAATTCCTCGACGGTGAAATCGAGCAGGGCAGGCAGGACGATGTTGCCGTGATGCTGTACACCTCCGGCACCACCGGCAAGCCGAAGGGTGTCTGCCAGACCCACGGCGCCTTCATTGCTGCCGCGCAGAGCGGCTGCGAGTTCGACAAGCTCGGCCCCGACGACAACATCCTCTCCTACCTGCCGATGGCCTGGGTGGGCGACCACCTGTTCTCCTTCGCCCAGGCCACCTACGCCGGCTTCACCATCAACTGCCCCGAATCGGGCGATACGGTGATGACCGACATGCGCGAGATCGGCCCGAGCTACTACTTTGCCCCGCCGCGCGTGTTCGAGAACCTGCTCACTCAGGTGATGATCCGCATGGAGGACGCCGGCGCGCTCAAGCGCAACATGTTCCATTACTTCATGGACGTGGCGCGTCGCTGCGGCGCCGAGATCCTCGACGGCAAGCCGGTGAGCGGCGGCGACCGTTTGTTCTACGCGCTCGGCAATCTGCTGGTGTATGGACCGCTGCGCAACGTGCTCGGCATGAGCCGCATCCGCGTCGCCTACACGGCCGGCGCCGCCATCGGCCCGGACCTGTTCCGCTTCTACCGCTCGATCGGCGTGAACCTCAAGCAGCTCTACGGCGCGACCGAGACCTGCGCCGCCGTCTGCCTGCAGCCGGACGGCCAGATCAAATTTGACACCGTCGGTCCGCCGGCCCCCGGCGTCGAGGTGAAGATCGACGACTCGGGCGAGGTGCTGGTGCGCGGCGCGGTGATGCTCAAGGAATACTACAAGCGCCCCGATGCCACCGCCGAGTCGATCGACGCCCAAGGCTACTTCCACACGGGCGATGCCGGCTTCTTCGACGAGGACGGTCACCTGAAGATCATCGACCGCGCCAAGGACGTCGGCAAGCTGGCGAACGGCGCCATGTTCGCGCCCAACTATATCGAGAACAAGCTGAAGTTCTTCTCGCACATCAAGGAGGCGGTCGCCTTCGGTGATCGCAAGGACGAGGTCTGCGCCTTCATCAACATCGACATGGGCGCGGTCGGCAACTGGGCCGAGCGGCGCAACATCGCCTACTCGGGCTACACCGACCTGGCCCTGAAGACGGAGGTGCATGAGTTGATCCGCGATTGCGTCGAGCAGGCCAACGCCGAGCTGGCGCACGATGCCATGCTGAGCGACTCGCAGGTGCACCGCTTCCTCATCCTGCACAAGGAGCTCGACCCGGATGACGACGAGCTGACCCGCACGCGCAAGGTGCGCCGCGGCTTTATCGGAGAGAAATACGGCGTGCTGATCGATGCGCTGTATTCCGGCAAGGCCTCGCAGTTCATCGAAACCGAAGTGAAATTCGAGGATGGGCGCAAGGGCAAGGTTAGCGCCGATCTCCGCATCGTGGAAGCGAAAACCTTCCCGCCACAATCGGCAAAAAAGGCGGCATAGGGCAGCATAGGGAAAACATGAGCGAAGGCAGACAGATCGGTGAGGTGATCCTCGACCTGAAGAACATTTCGCTGCGTTTCGGCGGGGTCAAGGCGCTGACGGACATTTCCTTCGATGTGCGCGAGCATGAGGTTCGCGCCATCATCGGGCCCAACGGTGCCGGCAAGAGCTCCATGCTCAACGTCATCAACGGCGTATACAGGCCGCAGGAAGGCGACATCATTTTCCGCGGCGAGCACCATCGCGACATGAACACCTACGCCGCCGCCAAGGCCGGCATCGCGCGGACCTTCCAGAACATCGCGCTGTTCAAGGGCATGACAGTACTCGACAACATCATGACCGGCCGCAACCTGAAGATGAAGTCGAACTTCCTGCTCGACGCCCTCTACTGGGGCCCGGCGCAGCGCGAGGAAATCGCCCACCGCAGGAAGGTGGAGGAGATCATCGATTTCCTCGAGATCCAGCACATCCGCAAGACACCGGTGGGACGCCTGCCCTACGGCCTGCAGAAGCGCGTCGAGCTGGGGCGGGCGTTGGCCGCCGAGCCGTCGATTTTGCTGCTAGACGAGCCGATGGCCGGCATGAACGTCGAGGAAAAGCAGGACATGTGCCGTTTCGTCCTCGACGTGAACGACCAGCTCGGCACCACCATCGTCCTCATCGAGCACGACATGGGCGTAGTGATGGACATTTCCGACCGCGTCGTGGTGCTCGACTACGGCAGGAAGATCGCCGACGGCACGCCCGACGCGGTGCGCTCCAACCAGGACGTCATCGACGCCTACCTCGGCGTCGCTCATTAAGTAAGGCTAACGAAGATGCAATTCTTCCTCGAAGTTCTCATCGGCGGCCTGCTCTCCGGCGTGATGTATGCGCTGGTCGCCCTTGGCTACGTGCTGATCTACAAGGCCTCCGGCGTGTTCAACTTTGCCCAGGGCGCCATGGTGTTCTTTGCCGCCCTGACCACCGCCGGCCTGGTCGACTCAGGCCTGTCGCTATGGCTGGCGCTGCCGCTGACCATGGTGGCGATGGTGGTGCTCGGCCTGCTGACGGAAAAGATCGTGCTGCGCCCCCTGGTGGCCCAGCACGAGATCACCCTTTTCATGGCCACCATCGGCCTGACCTTCTTCGTCGAGGGTCTGGCCCAGGCGATCTGGGGCGCCAACGTGCGCAGCCTGGACCTCGGCATCGAGGACGTGCCGCTTGAATGGCTGCTGGAAAATGCGAACATGGCCGTATCCCAGTTCGACCTCATTGCCTCCGGCATCGCCGCGGTGCTGGTCACCCTGCTGGCGATCTTCTTCTCGAAGACCAAGATCGGTCGGGCGCTGCGCGCGGTGGCCGACGACCACCAGGCCGCGCTGTCGATCGGCATCCCGCTGCAGCACCTCTGGGGCATCGTCTGGGCCGTGGCCGGCTTCGTGGCGCTGGTGGCCGGACTGCTCTGGGGCGCGCGCAACGGCGTGCAGTTCGCCCTGACCTTCGTCGCCCTGAAGGCGCTGCCGGTGCTGATCCTCGGCGGCTTCACCAGCGTCCCCGGCGCCATCGTCGGCGGACTGATCATCGGCGCCTCGGAAAAGCTGGCCGAGGTATACATCGGGCCCCATGTGGGGGGCGGCATCGAGGGCTGGTTCCCCTACGTGCTGGCGCTGCTGTTCCTGCTGGTGCGCCCGGAAGGCCTCTTCGGCGAGAGAATCATTCGTCGCATCTGACGCGAGAAAACGGACATCTATGCTCTACAGAGAAGCCGGCCAGTTCAAGGCCACCTACGCCGAAGACAGCCAGATCTTCCCGATCCGCCAGGACAGGATCGGCATTGCGCTCATTCTCGCCGTCGCCTTCGTCGGCACCCCCCTGCTCTCGGTGGCGGGCCTCCTTTCGGATTACACTTTCACCGCCATCCTGACGCCCTTCCTGATCTTCTCGCTGGCGGCCCTCGGTTTGAACATCCTCACCGGCTATGCGGGGCAGCTTTCGCTCGGCACGGCGGCCTTCATGGCGGTGGGCGCCTTCGCCTCCTACAATTTCATGCTGCGCATCGACGGCATGCCGATCCTGGTGGCGTTCATCCTCGGCGGTATCTGCGCCGCGGCGGTCGGCATCGTCTTCGGCCTGCCCAGCCTGCGCATCCGTGGCTTCTACCTGGCGGCGGCGACGCTGGCGACGCAGTTCTTCATCGTCTGGTGCCTGACCAAGGTGGGCTGGTTCACCAATTACAGTTCCTCGGGCGTGATCACCGCGCAGAAGATCGAGATGCTCGGCTACACCTTCGACACCGCCTTCAGCAAGTACCTTTTCGTGCTCTCGGTGGTGACGGTGATGGCGCTGCTGGCGAAGAACATGGTGCGCACCAACATCGGCCGCTCCTGGATGGCCATCCGCGACATGGACATGGCGGCCGAGGTGATCGGCTTCCGGCCGATGCAGACCAAGCTGATGGCGTTTGCCGTGAGCTCGTTCTACTGCGGAGTCGCGGGCGCCCTGTTCGCCTATGCCTATCTCGGCACCGTGGAACCGGAGGGCTTCAACCTCGATCTCTCTTTCCGCATCCTGTTCATGATCATCATCGGCGGGGTGGGCAGCATCCTCGGCTCCTTCCTCGGTGCGGCCTTCATCGTCCTGCTGCCGATCGGCCTGAACATGTTCATGCATTTCCTCGAGGGGTCGGTCGGCATCAACCTGCCTTCCGGCATCTCCTCGAGCATCGAGCTGATGGTGTTCGGCGGGCTGATCATCTTCTTTCTGATCGTCGAGCCGCACGGCCTGGCGCGACTGTGGCAGATCGGCAAGGAGAAGCTAAGACTGTGGCCCTTCCCGCACTAAGCGATCCATGGTCTAATAAATTGCTTTTACAACAACAAGTTCAGTGGCTGTTTTGTTTCACAAACTCTGGAGGTAGACAATGAAGTTCATCAATAAAGCATTGGTAGCGGCGGCCTTCGCGACAGCGGCGCTGTCTGCTTCCGCCCAGGAGCAGTTCTTCCCGGCCCTGTCCTACCGCGTCGGTCCGTATGCAGCGGGAGGCACCGGCTTCTTCGGCGGCGTGATCGACTACCTGAGCCTGCTCAACGCCCAGGGCGGCATCAACGGCGTCAAGATGACTTGGGAGGAATGCGAGACCGAATACAACGCCACCCGCGGCGTCGAGTGCTATGAGCGCCTGAAGAAGTCCCGCGGCGGCGCCACCATGGTCGAGCCGCTGTCCACCGGCATCGCCTACGGCCTGCTCGACCGCGTCGCCCAGGACAAGATCCCGATGACGACCCTCGGCTACGGCCGCTCGGATGCCGCCGACGGCCGCGTCTTCCCCTTCGTCTTTCCGCTGATCACCAGCTACTGGAACCAGGCCGCCGGCATGATGAAGTACCTGGGCGACAAGGAAGGCGGGCTCGAGAAGCTGAAGGGCAAGAAGATCGTGCATCTCTATCACGACTCGGCCTACGGCAAGGAGCCGTTCGCGGTGTTCGAGGCCTACGCCAAGCAGTATGGCTTCGAACTCATCAAGCTGGCCGTGCCGCATCCCGGCAACGAGCAGCAGTCGCAGTGGCTGCAGATCCGTCAGGCCAAGCCCGACTACGTGATCCTCTGGGGCTGGGGCGTCATGAACGCGGTGGCGCTGAAGACCGCGCAGCGCAACGGCTACCCGAGCGGGAAGATCCTCGGCGTGTGGTGGGCCGGCTCCGAGGAGGACGTGATCCCCGCTGGTTCCGCCGCCAACGGCTATACCACCATGACCTTCAACACGCCGGGCAACTATCCGCTGCTCGACGAGATCAAGAAGAAGGTCTACGCCGCCGGCAAGGGCAACCTGGAGGATAAGTCGCGCATTGGTTCCACTTATCACATGCGCGGCGTGACGGCGGCGATCCTGTGGACCGAGGCGGTCCGCAAGGCCCAGGAGAAGTACGGCAAGGGCAAGGTGATGACGTCAGAGCAGGTGCGCTGGGGCTTCGAGAACCTGAACGTGGATGAGGCCCGCCTGAAGGCCCTCGGTGCGTTCGGCATGATGCCGCCGGTGAAGACCACCTGTCTGGATCACGAGGGTTCGGGCGCCGTCAAGGTGCAGCGCTGGGACGGCAAGTCCTGGAAGGCCGTCACCCCGAACTGGGTGGTGGGCGACAAGGCGATGATTCGCAAGATGCAGGAGGAGTCGGCCGCCAAGTACGCGACGGAGAAGAAGATCACGCCGCGCGACTGCTCCAAGGAAGGCTAAGCAGCAAAGACCCACCCTCTCCTTCGGGAGAGGGTTGGCGTGAGGGAGCGGCGCCGCCGGTCCTCACGCCAACCCTGTACGAACCAGTCTCGACATGACCGCGCAAACCGCAATGCAGACGGCCCTGGCCGGCGCCACGCCGTACCTGTCCGTCAATAACGTGGAAGTGATCTACGATCACGTCATCCTCGTGCTCAAGGGCGTCTCGCTCGACGTGCCGGAAGGCAAGATCGTGGCCCTGCTGGGCGCCAACGGCGCCGGCAAGAGCACGACCCTCAAGTCGATTTCCACCCTCCTCAAAGGCGAGCGCGGCGAGGTCACCAAAGGCTCGATCTCGTTCCGGGGCGAGCGGGTTGACCAGCTCACGCCGAACGAACTGGTGAAAAAGGGCATGGTGCAGGTGATGGAGGGACGCCATTGTTTCGGCCACCTCACCGTCGAGGAGAACCTGCTCACCGGCGCCTACACCCGCAACATCTCGCGCGGCGACCTGAAGGAAAGCCTGGAGCGCGTCTATCACTATTTCCCGCGCCTGAAGACGCGCCGCACCAGCCAGTCCGGCTACACCTCCGGCGGCGAGCAGCAGATGACGGCCATCGGCCGCGCGCTGATGGCCAAGCCGACCATGATCCTGCTGGATGAGCCGTCGATGGGCCTGGCGCCGCAGATCGTCGAGGAGATCTTCGAGATCGTGCGCGACCTCAATCAGCGCGAGAAGGTGAGCTTTCTCCTGGCCGAGCAGAACACCATGGTCGCCCTGCGCTATGCCGACTTCGGCTACATCCTCGAGAACGGCCGCGTCGTCATGGAAGGTGATGCCAAGGAACTCGCCGCCAACGAGGACGTCAAGGAGTTCTACCTCGGCCTGTCCTCCGGTGGGCGCAAGAGCTTCCGCGACGTCAAACACTACCGCCGCCGCAAGCGCTGGCTTGCCTGAACGCCGAATTCCCTGATGAAATTCTTCGAC
>CAJPFL010000175.1 GCA_905339315.1 Rhodocyclaceae bacterium | reverse complement strand
TGGGCCGAGCACGCCCGGAAGGCGATCGCCGCCGCCAACGAGAAGGGCGAGACCGTCGCCACGCGCAAGGCCTCGCAGATCGCCATCAATGCGCTGGCGCCGGCCCTGCCCGAGTTCGTCGGCGGCTCGGCCGACCTGACCGGCTCGAACCTGACCAACTGGAGCGGCTGCAAGCACGTCTCCGGCCGCACTCCCGGCAACTACATTTCCTACGGCGTGCGCGAGTTCGGCATGTCGCACATCATGAACGGCATGGCGCTGCACGGCGGCATCCTGCCCTTCGGCGGCACCTTCCTGATGTTCTCGGAATACGCCCGCAACGCCCTGCGCATGTCGGCACTGATGAAGCAGCGCGTGATCTACGTCTTCACGCACGACTCGATCGGCCTCGGCGAGGACGGCCCGACGCACCAGCCGGTCGAGCAGACCGCGACGCTGCGCATGATCCCCAACATGGACGTCTGGCGCCCCTGCGACACCGTCGAGACGATGGTGGCGTGGACGCAGGCCGTGGAAAAGCGCAGCGGCCCGTCGGCGCTGTGCCTGTCGCGGCAGAACCTGCCCTTCGTCAAGCGCGACGCCGCAACCCTTGCCGCCATCGCCAGGGGCGGCTACGTCCTCGCCGAAGCCGAGGGCAAGGCCCAGGCCGTGATCATCGCCACCGGCTCGGAAGTCGATCTCGCCCTGAAAGCCCAGGCCGAACTGGCCAAGGAAGGCATCGCGGTGCGCGTCGTCTCGATGCCCAACACCAACGCCTTCGACCGCCAGGATGCAGCCTGGCGCGCCAGCGTGCTGCCGAAGGGCCTGCCGCGCGTCGCCGTGGAAGCCGGCGTCACCGGCGGCTGGTACAAGTACGTCGGGCTGGAGGGCGCCGTGGTCGGCCTCGACCGCTTCGGCGAGTCGGCCCCGGCCGGCGTGCTGTTCAAGGAATTCGGCTTCACCGTGGAGAACGTGGTGAAGACGGTGAAATCGGTTCTGTAATTTTTTTCTGGAGATCACCTCATGGCTATCAAAGTCGGCATCAACGGTTTCGGTCGCATCGGCCGCATGGCATTTCGCGCAATCGCCAAGGACTTCCCCGAGATCGAAGTC
>CAJPFL010000174.1 GCA_905339315.1 Rhodocyclaceae bacterium | reverse complement strand
CGCATCAACACCAAGGGCGTCGGCTGGAAGAACTTCCTGCCGGCGAAGTGGGAGCGCGAGATGGGCCAGGTGTTCACCGCCAAGACTGGCATCGTCATCAAGCAGCCGGGCCGCGCCTATCGCAGCCCGGTGAACGTGCCCGACGACGCAGAGCGCGCCGCCCTGGTGCACTACGTCAAGGCCGGCCTTAACGAGAACGCGCCGATCATGAAGACCGAGAAATGGGGCAAGCAGGAGGTTTATCGCCACATGGAGCCGATCCGCCTGCTGCCGCCCTGCATGGGCTGCCACGGCAAGCCGAAAGGCGAACTGGACATCGTGAATTTCGAGAAGGACGGGCTGGAAGTCGGCGACGTCATCGGCCTGATGAGCGTGACGCTCGCCGTCAGCGACTGATCACGACCGAAGCGGCAGCCTGCACGAAAATGGCGGGGATGGCCGGCGTGCCGGGACAGTGACGGACACTGTCCCGCACGCCGGCCATTTTTTTGGTGTGTCTACCGAAGGATCACAGCGGCGTGCAGGAGCCGGACAGGACATACGCGCCGCCGCTGTCGACCATGCTCACCATCATCGCGCCGTCGGTGGTGTCGATGACGATCGTCCACGCCAAGCCCATTTCGACGCCCTGCAGCATGAGCTGCTGGTCGCTTTTGTCCGAATGCATGATGGGGGTCGTGCGTTTCTGGCCGACCACGACCTTCTTGGCGAAATCGATGCGCATGAATGCCGGCGCGCCGATTTCGGCCGGCAGCTCGCGGCTGCACTTGCCGTCGGACAGGCAGTCCATGGCGATCACCGGCGCGCAGATCAGGCGTTTGGAGCCGTCGAAGTCGGAGGCATGGGCGCCGGCCATGGGCAGCCCGGCCAGGAGGATTGCAAAGCGTGCTAGGGATTTCATGTTGACTCCAGTTCTGGAAGGCAGCTGCCGCTCAATTGACCGTATAGCCGAGGCCCGTCAGGCAGGTGGCGCGCGCACGGTTGAAGCTCTGCTGCGCGCTGGCGTCCGCCGCCTGCTGCTGGCTCTGGGCTTGGGATTGCTTGTGCCGGCTGTACATCCGGTTGCCGATGCCGCCGATGACCGCGCCGGTCGCCGCCGATTTGCTCGAATCGCCGACGATGGCGCCGAGGGCGCCGCCGACGAGCGCGCCCTTGGCACCCGAGCCTGGCTCCGGCGAGGGGGTTCCGGAGGGCGCCGGCTGGCGGTAGGCCGGGTTGTAGCCGGTCTGCTGCACCGCCCAGTTGTAGCAATACTGCTCGTCCTTCTTCTGCTGCTCCGCCGACTGGCCCTTCGAGGGAAACACATAGGGCTGCGCGGCGACGGACCCTGCGGCAGCTGCCAGCAGGGCCATCAGGACAAACTTATCGAGGGGTAATCTCATTCAGGATTGCTCCGATGCAAAAAAAGCGGATTGGATGGCGAGCGCACAACCGGGTCAGCGGATGACGGCGCCGCGGATGGTGTGCGGCGGCAGCCTGATGGAGGAGGCGTCGAAGCCCTTTCCCGGCAGCGTGAGCTGGATGTACTTGATGTTATGGACAGGGAAGACCAGCAGGCTGCCCTCGACCTCGACGACCAGGTGATTGCCCTTGAGGAGGTCCTCGATCTTGATCTGCTTGCCGGCGGCGATGTCCGTCTGTTCGGGGAAATCGAACGAGAGCTTGTTGCCGTCGACGAAGTGCAGGATGAGCATGCGATCCTTGGCCATGATGGCTCCTTGACGAGTTGGTCCGGAATTATTCCCGCGGAAAGCCGCGGCGAGGCCTCGCCTGCGGCCTGGCAGCAGGCTATTGCACCGCCTTCCAGCTCGCGTCCGGATCGTAGCTGCGCATCCTGCTCGCCGCCGCCTCCGTGCCGGGCCCGAGGTTCTTCTGGTAGACCACGCCATCGTGATTGACGACAAAGGTCATGACGCCGGACGAACCATGCTGGACGGGATAGGCGACCACGGCAAAGCCGCCGATCAGGCGGTCCTTGACCAGATAGCTGTAGGCGCCGCCCGGCGCGTTCTTGCCCTGGGCGGTGAGGATGCGGTAGCGATAGCCATGGTAGGCGGCCGGCTTGCCGCTGTCCGCCTTGCCATACCCCTCGCGCGCCGCCGCGGCGATCAGCGGCCCCATCGGGCTGTTCGCTTCGCCGGCCGCAACCGGCCAGAACAGGCCGTCCTTCTTGCCTGGGCTGGAGCGGAAGCGCCGCGCATAGTCGTGAAAGCCGTTGCGATCGGGATCGGCGCTGGCGTACTCGCGTTGCGCATCGACGATGGCGAGCAGGGTCTGGATGGTGTCCAGTTCGTTCCTGCCGATGCGCCGGTTGACGATCTCCTCGCGCCCGGCCTGGGCGTCGAAAACCCAGCCGTTCGCCTGGCGCAGCAGCGGCGCCGGGAAGGGCCAGTCGTCCTCGCCGACGGTCAGGAACACCTTGTCGTCGGCGACCCGGCTGATGGCGTGCTTGCGCTCGTAGGCGGCGAGGAACCGCTTCCTGCCCTCGCGATCGGCAACGTCATCGCCCGACGAGAGCCAGCCGCGCGCGTCGGGGCCGACCACCGCCAGCAGCGCCTTCATGTCGTCGGCGCGAATGGCATCGGCCAGCGCCCTGGCGGCTTCCTCGGGCGCGGCATAGGTTTTCTGGACGGTTTTCGGGGGCGCCGGCGCCTTCTCCGCGGCGTGTGCCGGCAGGAGCACGGCAAGCGTCAGGGCAACGGCGATCGTCTGAATGCTGTGTTTGAGTGTCATCGTATTCTCCGCAGAAGTTGGTGTGCAGCCGGTTCAGCGGCGTCCGCCGCCGCCACCGCGACCGCCGCCACCACCGCCGCGACTGCCGCCACCGCCACCGCCACCTGCCCGCGCGCCACCGCCGCCGCCACCGCCCATCGAGGAGCGGCTGGCGCCGCCGCGCTGGCTGGCCTGATGGGTGGCTGCCCCATTGCCCATGCCGGAGAAGCCGCCGCCGCCACGATCGCCGGCCATGCGATTCTGCGCGCTGCCGCCGCCACGATCGCCACCGGCCCCGGACATGCCCCGGTCGGCTGCGCCGGCGCGGTTGTCGAATTGGCCGCGATCCATGCTGCCCATCTCGGCGCGCCCCGATTCGGCACGGCCCCGGAAGGCATCCCGCGACTGGGCGGCCTGGGCATTGCCGCCGCGATTGTATTGCTGCGCGGTTTTCTGGTCGCGGTAGGCGACGCCCTGCCGGTGCTCGGCCTTGTGGTTCCAGTTGCCGTTGTTGATGTTGGTGCGATTGAAGTTGTTGTACCTGCTGACATTGACGTCAACATTGCCGCCGCCCCAGTTGCAGTTGCCCCAGATGGCGGCACCGATGATGGCGCCGGTGACGAAGGCGACGCCGGGCGGATAGGCGTAGGACGGCGGGTAAACATAGTAGGGCGGGGCGGCGGGATACCACCAGGGGCCGTAGACCATGCTCGGATTGTAGGTCGGCACGTAGACCACGTCCGGCTTGGGGGATTCGATGATGTAGGTCGTCTGGCTGCCCTGCTGCTCCTTCTTCACGACCTGCTGTTCCGTCGACTTGAGGTTGCCGGCGGCGTCCGCCTTGGCGCGCAGGGACTGCACGGTGGCGAGGACATCCTTCTGCTGCGCCAGGAAGGCATCGCCCAGCTTCTGCGTCCAGTCGAGCTTGTCGTTCATCTGGTTCAGCACCTGCGGCACCGTCGTCAGCGCCTTGACCGACGGGTCCCATGGCTGCGCGGCCATGGCATCCTCGAGCGCCTTGCCGGTGACCTTGGGATTGTCCTTGGCCCAGCGCGCCGCCTGGACCACTTCCAGCGGATAGGTCGACGCCATCAGGATCTGCGCGATCAGGGGATCGGGATACAGCGCGATTGGCGCCAGGATCTGGTCGAGTTCCTGCTGCGAAAAGGTTTTCGCGGCCTGTCCGGCGGGTGCCTGCCCCGGCGCGGCCGCACCCGGCGCCTGCTGCGCCTGAAGCCCGGCGGGCAGGGCAAGCAGGAGCGAAGCCAGGAGGGCACCGGACCGAAGATGTGTTGGATTCATAAGCAGCCCTCATTCACAGAAAAGATGGGGTTCGAAGTGTCATGCGACCTACCTGAATCATGATAAGCCAAAGTCGTCATCAACGGGAAGCCGGTTTGCCGCCTGCGGTCAGCCCGCTCCGAAAACCGCCTGCCACAGTTCCTGCACGCTGGCGATCTCCTGCGCCAGGGTGTCGCGTCCGACGCGTGCGTACTGGGCGTCGTTCAGGCGCAGGCTGTGCTGCAGCCGGCGGTAGCGGCGGTAGGCGTCGCGCACGCGCTCTGCGAGTTCCTCCGGGATCAGGCCGAGGCCGGCGGCGATCTTCAGCAGCGCCAGGTTGCCGAGGTTGCCGGTGAGTTCGGCATGGGCATGCGCGTGGCCCAGCACCAGGGCCTGCACGATGAACTCGACGTCGATGAGGCCGCCGCGGTCGTGCTTGATGTCGAACAGGTCGCTCTTGTTGGCGTGGGCGTCGGCCATCTTCTGCCGCATGGCGATCACCTCGCGCTTCAGCCCGGCGAGGTCGCGCGGCTGGCGCAGCACCTCGATGCGGATGGCCTCGAACTGGCGGCCGATGCCGGCGTCGCCCGCCGAGAAACGGGCGCGGGTGAGGGCCTGGTGTTCCCACACCCAGGCCGATTCCCTCTGGTACTGGCGAAAGGCCGCGACCGAGCTCACCAGCAGTCCCGACTCGCCATTGGGGCGCAGGCGCAGGTCCGTCTGGAAGAGGATGCCGGCCGGCGTGGCGCTGGAAATCCAGGTGTTGATGCGCTGCGCCAGGCGCGCATAGATCTCCGGCGCGTCCGGGTGGTCGTCGTCGAAGAGGAAGATGATGTCGAGGTCGGAGGCGTAGCCCAGCTCCTTGCCGCCCAGCTTGCCGTAGGCGACGACGGCGAACCGCGGCTCCTCGCGGTGGCGCTTCAGCAGCTTGCGCCAGACCAGGCGCAGGGCCAGGTCGAGCATGATGTCGGCCAGCTCGGAGAGGTGGTCGGAGAGCTTTTCCAGCGCCAGCATGCCCCCCAGGTCCTGCGCCAGCAGGCGGAACACCTGGGCATGGTGGGCCTCGCGCATGATGTCCATCTGCCGCTCGGTATCGGGCTCGTGCTCGTCGAGCTCGTGCGCGAGCTGGGCACGGAAGGCGGCCCAGTCGGGCGCGGCCTCGAGCAGGCGCGCATCGAGCAGCTCGTCGAGCAGCACCGGGTGGCGCGTCAGGTAGCTCGCTGCCCAGCTCGAGGCGCTCACCAGCTGCGCCACCTTCTGCAGGGCCTGCGGGTACTGCTGCAGCAGGGCGAGGTAGGCGGCGCGGCGGCTGATCGCCTCCAGCAGGTCGAGCCCGCGCGCCAGCGTGGCGTCGGGGTTGGCGGTTTCCGCCGCCGCCTCGATCAGGCGCGGCACGAGGGCGTCGAAGCGCTCGCGGATGGCCGGCGGCATCTGCCGGTAGCGGTTGCCGCCGCGGATGCCGGCGAGGCGCCGCGCGCCGTTCTCGGCCTCGCCGTAGCCGAGGCGCCCGAGTTCCTGCGCCGCCCCCTGCAGGTTGCTGTCGTCCTCGCAGCCCTGCCAGACGGCGGCGAGGTCGTGGCCCTTGCGGTTGGGATCGGCGAAGACGGCCTCGAAGTGGCGGCTGACGTTGGCGCGATGGTCGTCGAGCTCCTGCAGCAGCGCGGCGTACTCGCCGAAGCCCATGGCGCGCGCGACGAGCGCCTGGTCGGCCGGGTTTTCCGGCAGGGTGTGCGTCTGCGCGTCGTCGAGATACTGCAGGCGGTGCTCGAGGTTGCGCAGGAAGCGGTAGGCCGCGTCGAGCTCGCGCACCGCGGCCTCGACGAGGATGCCGCGCCCGGCGAGGAGCCGCAGCACCTGCAGCGTCGGCCGGATCTGCAGCGCCTTGTCGCGGCCGCCGCGGATCAGCTGGAAGACCTGGGCGATGAACTCGATCTCGCGGATGCCGCCCGGGCCGAGCTTGATGTTGTCGGCCATGTCCTTGCGCGCCACCTCGCGGCGGATCTGCGCGTGCAGCTCGCGCATGGCGTTGATGGCGCCGTAGTCGAGGTACTTGCGGAAGATGAAGGGGCGCGCCAGGGTGGCAAGGTCGGCGCCGCGCGCCCCGCACAGCGGCCGCGCCTTGATCCAGGCGTAGCGCTCCCACTCGCGGCCCTGGGTGATGAAGTAGTTCTCCAGCATGTCGAAGCTGGCCACCAGCGGGCCGGAATCGCCGTTCGGCCGCAGGCGCATGTCCACGCGGAAGACCTGGCCGTCGCCGGTCATTTCGGCCAGGGCGCCGATCAGCTGGCGCCCGAGGCGGGTGAAGAACTCGAAGTTCGACAGGCGCGCGCCGTCGCCGTCGGTCTCGCCATCCTCCGGGTAGACGAAGATCAGGTCGATGTCGGAGGAGACGTTGAGTTCGCGCCCGCCCAGCTTGCCCATGCCGATAACGATCAGCGCCTGCGCCTCGCCCGCCGCCGACCGCGGCGTGCCGTGGCGATCGACGAGCCTGGCCATGAGAACGGCGGCGGCGTGCTCAACCGCCACGTCGGCCAGGGTGGTCATGGTCTCCGTCACCTCGGCCAGGTCGGCCAGTCCGGCCAGGTCGCGCGCGACGACGCGCGCCATCACCCGCGCGCGCAGCTGCCGCAGGCCCGGCCGCAGCGTTTCTTCGTTCGCCGCCCCGGCGGCCAGAAATGCGCGCATCGCCTCTGCGGTCCAGGGCGTTTGCAGGTCGGCGCGAAGCGCGTCGCCGATTTCCGGGCGGCTTTCAACGAGGCGCGCCAGAAAGCGGCTCAGGGGCAGGATTGCTTCCAGGTGGGCGGGGGTCATGGCCGTCTGCAGGGCTGCGGGAACTTTTAAGGGTAAAATCAAATAAATAGCGTATCGGGCGCATTGTACTGGCATGTCGCCCGGCCGCAGCCAACCCATTGATGCAGTGAGGACTTCAATCAATCCTTCGCTATCGCGCAAAGACCTTGTTGCGCGTTTTCGCCGTTATCCCCGCCTGATTCCCGCCTGGCTGCGCCGTGCGCTGGTCTGGCTGTTCTGGATCGGCTACTTCGGCTTCGCCCTGCTGGTGCTGGTGCTGCGCTACTCGGTGCTGCCGAACATCGAGAACTACCGCGAGGACATCGCGCGCGGCATCACGCAGGCGGCCGGGCTCGCCGTCACCATCGAGCGCATCGATACCCACTGGCAGGGGCTGCGCCCGCACCTGTCGCTGCACCACGTCAAGGTGCACGATGCCGCCGGTCGCCCGGGGCTGACTTTCGACACCGTCGAGACGGACCTCTCGTGGTCCTCGCTCTGGCACTGGCAGCTGCGGCTGCATCGCCTCGAGATCGATGCGCCCACCCTGAGCGTGCGCCGGGGCAGTAACGGGCGCATCTTCATCGCCGGCATCCAGGTCAATACCGAGGCGAGCGGCAGCGACTTCGCCGACTGGCTGCTGTCGCAGAACCGGGTCATCGTCCGCAACGCCACCCTCCGCTGGGAAGACGAGAAGCGCGGCGCGCCGCCGCTGGAGCTGCGGCAGCTGAATTTCACCTTGCAGAACGACGGTCGCCGCCACCGCTTCGGCTTGAATGCCCTGCCGCCGCGCGAACTGGCGGCTCGCCTCGACGTGCGCGGCGATTTCCGCGGGCGGGACCTCGATCAGATCGAGGACTGGAAGGGCCAGCTGTATGCCGAGCTGGATTATGCCGATCTCGCCGGCTGGCGCGCCTGGGTGGACTATCCGGTCGAACTGCCGCAGGGGGCGGGCGGCGTCCGCCTGTGGCTCGGCTTCGAGGAGAAACAGCTGCAAAAGATGACCGCCGACATCGCCCTGCGCGACGTGCGCCTGCGCCTCGCCCGCGAGTTGCCGATGCTCGACCTGGTGTTCCTCAACGGCCGCGTCTCGGGCGGCCTGCACGAGGGCGGCTTCGACGTTGCGACGCGCAAGCTGGCGCTCGCGACGCGCGACGGCATCGCCATCGCCCCCACCGATTTCAGCCTGCGCTGGACGGCCACGCAGGGCGCACGCCCGGCGCGCGGCGAGGCCTCCGCCAACGGCCTCGATCTCGGGGCGCTGCGGCGGCTGGCCGGCTTCCTGCCGCTGGACGAGGCCTCGCAGAAGCACATCGAGGACTACGCCCTGAGCGGCAGGCTGTACGACCTCAAGCTGAGCTGGCGCGGCGATCCCGGCGCGTTTGCCGGCTTCAGCCTGCGCACCCGCTTCGAGGACCTGGAACGGCATGCCGCCGGCTACATCCCCGGTTTTTCCGGGCTGACGGGGACCATCGACGGCAACGAGAAGGGCGGCCAGTTTTCCCTGCAGAGCCGCAATGCGACGCTGGAACTGCCGACGGTGTTCGCCGGCCCGCGCAAGGACTTCGAGCAGCTGGCGGCCCGGATCAACTGGACCACTTCCGCCGGGCGAACGGAATTGCAGCTGCACAACGTCTCCTTCAGCAACAAGGACGCGGACGGCAATTTCTCCGGCCGCTACCGCAGCAGCCCGGACGGGCCCGGCGAGGCCGACATTACCGGCCGCCTCACCCGCGCCGACGGCGCGGCGGTGTGGCGCTACATGCCGCTGGTGGTGAGCGGCGACGTGCGCGACTGGCTGCGCGAGGCCATCACCGGCGGGCGTGCCGACAACGCCACGCTGCGACTGAAGGGCGACCTGAAGGACTTTCCCTTCACCGACGGCAAAAGCGGCACCTTCCGCGTCGACTCGAAGATCGCCGGCACCCAGCTGCGCTTTTCGGCGAACTGGCCCGGCCTCGACAACATCGACGGCGACCTGCTCTTCGAGGGCAAGCGCATGCTGATCACGGCCAAGCGCGGCAACATCTTCGGCGTCACCGTTTCGGACGTGACTGCCGAGATCGCCGATCTGCAAGCACCGGAGGAAATCCTTGCCGTCAAGGGCCGCGCCGCCGGGCCGACGGCGGATTTCCTGGGCTATATCGAGAAAAGCCCGATATCCGAAAGCATCGATCACTTCACCGACGGCATGAATGCGACGGGCAGCGGCACGCTCGCGCTCAAGCTGACCATTCCCCTGCGCCAGGTGGCCAACACCCTGACCGAAGGCGAATACCAGTTCCTGCGCAACGAGCTGACTTTCGACCCCGGCCTGCCGCCGCTCACCGAGGTCAACGGCCGCCTGCAATTCACCGGCGGCAGCGTCAGCATCAGGGATGCGCGCGCCCAGCTGCTCGGCTCGCCGCTGGTCATCAACGCCGCCACGCGCGGCGACGGCGCGGTGGCGATCAATGCCCAGGGCAGCCTGAACATCGCCAACGCGCGCAAGACGCACGACCACCGCCTGTTGGAACACCTCTCCGGCAGCAGCGCCTGGCGCGCCAGCGTGCTGGTGAAGAATCGCAAGACCGGCGTGAAGTTCGAATCGGACCTGCAGGGCATCGCCTCCAGCCTGCCGGAGCCGTTCAACAAGTCCGCGACCGAGGCCCTGCCCCTGCGCTTCGAGCGCGACAGCACCCCGGCTGCGGACGGCAAGCGCGAACAGACGCAGATGCAGCTGGGCAAGGTGTTTGCCGCCCGCGTCGCCAGCCGGCAGGAAAAGGGGCGCATGCTGGTCGAGCGCGGCGTCATCGACATCGGCACCGGCGAGTCGCCTGCCCTGCCGGAAAGGGGCCTGCTGGTATCGGCCAGCGTGCCGTCATTCAACGTGGATTTCTGGCGCCATCAGTTCGCAGGCAACGGCAGCAGCGGCATCAGCGTCGAGGACAGCCTGCCGGTGAGTGCCCTGGACCTGCGCACCGACGAACTGATCGCCTTCGGCCGGCCCTTCCAGGAGGTGACGCTGAAGGCCGCGCTGCAGCAGGACACCTGGCAGGGCCAGGTGGCGAGCCGCGATGCGACCGGCGAGTTTTCCTGGAAGTCGGGCGGCAAGGGGCGCCTGCGCGCCCGGCTGAAGCAGTTCAGCCTCAACGACACCCGCACGGGCCATGCCCTGATCGAGGACGAGCCGCTGCGCGAGCTGCCCGGCCTCGACATCGTCGCCGACAGCTTCGTCCTGCGCGGCAAGAAGCTGGGCAAGCTGGAACTGTCGGCGACGAACGAGGTGAATGCCTGGCGGATGGAGCGGCTGGCCCTCAGCAACGCGGACGGCGCGCTGGTCTCCGACGGCCTCTGGGGGGAAAACAGCACCAGGCTGAATTTCAAGCTCGACGTCTCCGACATCGGCAAGATGCTGGAGCGCCTGGGGTATGTCGACGCCGTCAGGCGCGGCACGGCCAAGCTCGAGGGCAAGGTGTCCTGGGCCGGGACGCCGACGCAGATCGACCATGCCACGCTCGACGGCACCCTGTCGGCGGAAGCCGCGCGCGGCCAGTTCAACAAGCTGGATCCCGGCGTCGGGCGCCTGCTCGGCATCCTCAGCCTGCAGTCGCTGCCGCGGCGCATCACCCTCGATTTCCGCGACATCTTCAGCGAGGGCTTCGCCTTCGACAGCATCAGCGGCAACGCCAGGATGGCGCGCGGCGTGATCAGCACCCAAGACCTGCAGATCCAGGGGCCGTCGGCGAACATCTACATCAAGGGCGAGGCCAGCATTCCCGCCGAAACGCAGAACCTGCACGTGCGCATCGAGCCGGCGCTGTCGGAGACGCTGGCCGTCGGCGCCATGATCGCGAATCCCGCCGTCGGCGCCGCCGCCTGGGTGGCGCAGAAGATCCTCAAGGACCCGATCGGCAAGATGTTCGCCTTCGAGTACGCCATCTCCGGCAGTTGGGTCGACCCGAAGGTGGAGAAGATCCAGCAGCAGGCGGCGAAAAGGGAGGAGGCGGTGCAATGAGCGCGACGCGGATCGCGGCGGTGCAGATGGTGTCGGGGCCGGACATCGCGCAGAACCTGCGCGACGCCGATCGCCTGGTGGCCGAGGCGGCGGCGCGCGGCGCGCGGCTGGTGGCGCTGCCCGAGTACTTTCCCCTGATTTCCGGCGACGAAACGGACAAGGTGCGCGCCCGCGAGAAGGAGGGCGAAGGACCCCTGCAGGATTTCCTGCGCGAGACGGCGCTGCGGCACAAGGTCTGGCTGATCGGCGGCTCGATTCCCCTGGAGGCCTCGGTGCCGGAGAAGGTGCGCAACAGCTGCCTGGTGTTCGACGACGCCGGCCGGCGCGTGGCGCGCTACGACAAGATCCATCTTTTCGGCTACCAAAGCGGAACCGAACACTACGAAGAGAGTCGCACCATCGAGGCCGGCGGCGAGGCCGTCGCCTTCGATTCCCCGGTCGGGCGCGTGGGATTGTCGATCTGCTACGACCTGCGCTTTCCGGAACTGTACCGCTCGATGGGGCCGGTGGACCTGCTGGTGGTGCCGGCGGCGTTCACGCATACCACCGGACAGGCGCACTGGGAGCTGCTGCTGCGCGCGCGGGCGGTGGAAAACCTCTGCTACGTGCTGGCTTCGGCCCAGGGCGGCACGCACCCGAGCGGACGGCGCACCTGGGGCGACAGCATGGTGGTCGACCCCTGGGGCGCGGTGCTCGAACACCTGGCGCAAGGCCCGGGGGTGGTGACGGCGGAGATCGACCCCGCCCGCATTGCCGACCTGCGCGCCAGCCTGCCTGCGCTTCAACACAGGATATTGTGAACATTCTTCGAACATGACACAGACAACTTCCCCGCTGGCCACGGCCGAATCCCGCCTGCTGGCGCCCTTCGACCTTTCCGCGCGCCAGCTCGAGACGGTGTTCGGCGAGCTCTACCGCCACCGCCTCGACTATGCCGACCTGTATTTCCAGTACAGCCGCTCCGAGGCCTGGAGCCTGGAGGAGGGCATCGTCAAGTCGGGCAGCTTCAACATCGAGAGCGGCGTCGGCGTGCGCGCCATCTCGGGCGAGAAGACCGCCTTCGCCTATTCCGACGAAATCTCCCTGCCGGCGCTGAAGTCGGCGGCGCAGGCCACCCGCGCCATTGCCGCGCAGGGCGCCGACAAGCGCCTGCCGATGCTCTCCGGCCGCGCCGTGCCGGCACTCTACGGCGCCGCCGATCCGCTGGCCTCGCTGCCCGACACGGAGAAGGTGAGGCTGCTGGAGCGGCTGGAAGGCTTCGCCCGCGCTGCGGACGCCCGCGTCGTCGAGGTGATGGCGCACATCGCCGGCGCCTACGAAGTGGTATTGATCGCCCGCGCCGACGGCCATCTCGCCGCCGACGTACGGCCGCTGGTGCGCGTCTCCGTGACGGTGATCATGGAGGCGCACGGCCGCCGCGAGCAGGGCGCGTCCGGCGGCGGCGGCCGCTACGACTACGCCTATTTCAGCGATGCCGTGCTGCGCGAGTATGCGCAGCAGGCGGTGCACCAGGCCAGCGTGAACCTGGCCGCGCGCCCCGCCCCCGCCGGCGAAATGACGGTGGTGCTGGGCAGCGGCTGGCCCGGCATCCTGCTGCACGAGGCCATCGGCCACGGCCTCGAGGGCGACTTCAACCGCAAGGGCAGTTCGGCCTTTGCCGGGCGCATCGGCGAGCGCGTCGCCGCGCCCGGCGTGACGGTGATCGACGACGGCACCATCCCCGACCGGCGCGGCTCGCTGTCGGTCGACGACGAGGGCAACCCGACGCAGCGCACCGTGCTGATCGAGGACGGCATCCTCACCGGCTACCTGCAGGATTCCCTCAATGCGCGCCTGATGGGCGTGCCGGTCACCGGCAACGGCCGGCGCGAATCCTTTGCCCACCTGCCGCTGCCGCGCATGACCAACACCTGCATGCTCAACGGCCATCGCGACCCGCAGGAGATCATCGCTTCGGTGAAGAAGGGGCTCTACGCCGCCAACTTCGGCGGCGGCCAGGTCGACATCACCAGCGGCAAGTTCGTCTTCTCCGCCGCCGAGGCCTACCTGATCGAGAACGGCAGGATCACCCAGCCGGTGAAGGGGGCGACCCTGATCGGCAACGGGCCGGACGTACTGACGCGCGTCTCCATGATCGGCAACGACCTCGCCCTCGACCCGGGCGTCGGCACCTGCGGCAAGGAAGGCCAGAGCGTGCCGGTGGGGGTGGGGCAGCCGACGCTGCGCATCGACGGGCTGACCGTCGGCGGCACGGGCTGACGTCCCGGCCGGGGCCCTCCGGTATTGCGTTAAAATGCAGCACCACAGTCATGCCGCCGCGGCCCGCGAGGCCCGGCCGGAAAGCGGACAGACCATGAACGCCCCGAGCAAGTCGAACAAGCCGAACATCGCCTCCGTCAGCCCCGGCCCCAAGGGCGGGCTGGCCTATCCGCGCGCCGTCACCGACGACGTGCGCATCCGCGACATCATCGAAGTGGCGCCGCCCTCGCACCTGCTGCGCGAGTTCCCGCCGACGCCGAAGGCGGTGGATACGACGTTTGGCGCGCGCCAGTCCATCCATCGCATCCTGCACGGCGCCGACGACCGCCTGCTGGTGATCATCGGCCCCTGCTCGGTGCACGACTTCGACGCCGCCATCGACTACGCCACGCGCCTGAAGGCCGAGGCGGACCGCCTGGCCGAGGAGCTGCTGGTGGTGATGCGCGTGTATTTCGAGAAGCCGCGCACCACCGTCGGCTGGAAGGGACTGATCAACGATCCGCGCATGGACGGCAGCTTCAAGATCAACGAGGGCCTGCGCATCGCCCGCCACCTGCTGGTCGAGCTCAACGAAATGGGCCTGCCGGCGGGCACCGAGTTCCTCGACATGATCACGCCGCAGTACATCGCCGACCTGGTGAGCTGGGGCGCCATCGGCGCGCGCACCACCGAATCGCAGGTGCACCGCGAGCTCGCCTCCGGCATGTCCTGCCCGATGGGCTTCAAGAACGGCACCGACGGCAGCATCAGGATCGCGGTGGATGCCATCCGCACCTCGCAGCACCCGCACCATTTCCTCTCGGTGACCAAGTCCGGCCACTCGGCCATCGTTTCCACCAACGGCAACGAGGACTGCCACGTCATCCTGCGCGGCGGCAGGGAGCCGAACTTCGACGCCGCCAGCGTGGACAAGGCCTGCAAGGAGCTCGGCCTCGCCGGCCTCGCCGCCCGCGTCATGGTCGACTTCTCGCACGGCAACAGCCGCAAGGACTTCAAGCGGCAGATGGAGGCGGCGCGCGATGTCGCCGGCCAGATCGCCGCCGGCGAGGACCGCATCTTCGGCGTCATGGTGGAATCGCACCTGAAGGAGGGACGGCAGGATCTCGTGCCGGGCAAGCCGCTCGACTACGGCAAGAGCATCACCGACGCCTGCCTCGGCTGGGAGGATTCGGTGGCGGCGCTCGACCTGCTGGCGCAGGCGGTGCGCGACCGCCGCATCGCGCTGCTCGACAAAGAATGAACGTGCGTCTGCCGGGTCTGGTGCATCTGGGCGACGCGAGCCACTTCGTCGATCGCCTGCTGGAAGTCATCGAGCACATCCGCCTGTTCGAGGATTTCGAGCGCGGCGAGATCGCCTTGCTGGCGGGCCGCATGGTCTGCTACCGCGCGCCGGCCGGCGCCGCCATCATCCGCGAAGGTGAAGATGGGGACTTCATGGTGATCGTGCTCGACGGCCTCTGCGAGATCGTCCGGCGCGACGCCGGCGGGCAGCCGCGCCGCCTGGCACTGGCCGGTCCCGGCAAGACGCTGGGAGAGATGTCGATGATCGACGGCGAGCCGCGCTTCGCCTCCTGCATCGCGCTGGAGGACACCCTGCTCGCGGTACTCGATCGTGCCAGCCTGACGCGCATCATCGCCGAGGATCCGCCGCTCGGCATCAAGATCCTGATGGAACTGGTGCTGCTGCTGTCGCAGCGGCTGCGCACGGCCAGCGGCAAGCTGGTGCAGCACCTCGACGGCGGCGCCGACGCGACCTAGGGCGCCGGCCTTCACCGAGCGGCTAGGCCCGCTCGCGGTTCTTCTGCCAGAGCACGTCGCCGCGCCCGCCGGCGCGGTTGAGCGTGCGCCCGAGCACGAACAGCAGGTCCGACAGCCGATTCACGTACTTGCGCCCGGTTTCGCTGACGGCTTCCGCAGCCGCCAGGGCGACCAGCCGGCGTTCGGCGCGGCGGCA
>CAJPFL010000173.1 GCA_905339315.1 Rhodocyclaceae bacterium | reverse complement strand
GCCCTGGCCGCATCGCTCGGAAAGAGCAATGCGCCAGTGACCATCGGCACGCTGCGCAAGATATTGCGCGAGGAATTGAGCGCAGCCTGACTGAGCGTTGACCCTGTACATCACTCCTTCTCCCTGTCCGGCGCCAGCGCGGCCTGCGCTAGCGCCGCCTTCCCCCCGAAACTGAACACCTCATCCACCTGCAGCCCCTTCGGGATCTGGTGGGTGATGAAGAGCATCGTCGCCTGCCCTTTCAGCCGGTTGATGGTCTGGGCGAAGTGTTCTGCGGTGGCCTGGTCGAGGCTGGACACCGCCTCGTCGAAGATGAGGATCTTCGGGCGCTTGAGCAGCGCCCGCGCGATGGCCAGGCGCTGGCGCTGGCCGCCGGAGAGGCCGACGCCGTGCTCGCCGATTTCGGTCTGGTAGCCCTGCGGCAACTGTTCGATGGTGCCGTGGATCTCGGCGAGCTTGCAGGCGGCGATGACGTCCTCGAAGTTGGCTTGGGGGTGAGCCATGACGAGGTTGTCGTAGACCGTGCCGGCGAAGAGCACGGTCTCCTGCGGCACGACGCCGTAGGTCTGGCGCAGCTCGTTGGCGGCGAGGTGGCGGATGTCGCGCCCGTCGAGCAGGATCTGTCCGTCCGTGGGCAGGTAGAAGCCCTGCAGCAGCTTGGCCAGCGTGCTCTTGCCGCAGCCGGAGGGACCCATCAGCACGCTGAGGTGGCCGGGCTTCAGCGTGAGATTCAGGTTGCGGTAGAGGAAGGGGTGGTGGTTGGAATAGCGGAAACTCACCTGCTTCAGGTCGATGCGCCCGGCACCGCCCGCCTCCCGGTGCGGGACGAGGGCATGCGGCTCGGCCGGGGCGTCCATCAGGTCGCCGAGGCGCTTCACCGCGATGCTGGCCTGCTGGAATTCCTGCCACAGGCCAACCAGGCGCAGCATGGGCTGGCTCATGCGCGAGGCGAACATCTGGAAGGCGACGAGCATGCCAACGGTGAAGCCGTCGTTCTGCATCACCAGCAAGGCGCCTGCGACGAGGATGGAGAGCGTCATCGCCTGCTCGAGGCCGTTGGCCAGCACGTTGTAGGTGTTGGAGACCTGCCGAGTGGTGAAGCCGGCGGCAAGGTAGTCGGCGAGGTAGCCGCCGTACTTCTGCTCGAGGTGCGGCTCCATCTGCAGCGATTTCACGGTGGCGATGCCGGAGACGTATTCGGTGAGGAAGCTCTGGTTGCGTGCGCCGAGCAGGAACTGGCGGTTGAGCTTGTCACGAAAAACGGGGGCAACGAGGAAGCTGATCAGCCCGATGGTGCCGAGGAGCGCCACGGCGATGAGCGAGAGCTGCCAGGAGTACCAGAACATCACCGCCAGGAAGATCAGCAGGAAGGGGAAGTCGAGGACCAGGCTCACCGCGGCGCCGGAGACGAACTCGCGGATGGTTTCGACGCCGTGCAATCGGGCGACCAGCACGCCGGTCGTGCGGTTCTCGAAGAAGGGCAGCGGCAGGCGCAAGAGGTGTCTGAAGACCTGGCTGCCCAGCACGGCGTCGATGCGGTTGCCGGTGTGCAGCACCAGATACTGCCGCAGCCAGCTCATGGCGGAAGTAAACAGCATGAACAGGATCAGGGCGACGCCGATCACCACCAGCGTGGACTGCGTCTGGTGCACCACCACCTTGTCGATGATCACCTGGGTGAACACCGGCGTGGCGAGGCCGACGAGCTGGATAGAAAGCGAGGCGAGCAGCACGTCGCGCCAGATGCGCTTGTGCCGGAGCAGCTCGGGGAGGAACCAGCGGAAGCCGAATTTGGATGGGGTGGTGTGCTGCTCCCCCGCTCCCTCTGTCCCTCTCCCCGCGGGGGAGAGGGAAGCGTCCAAGGCAACGAGGATCAGGATGGGTTCGAAATAGAGGTCGAATTCGGCGAGCGGCAGGGTCTCCGGCTGCTCGACTCCGGCGCAGAAGAACAGGAACTGGTTTGCATCGGCGCGCAGGAGAAGCGCCGGTCGCGCGGGTTCGGGTTCGGCCATCTCGTCGGCCTCGCCTTCGCGCACGACATGCAGTTGCGTCGGCGCACCAGCCGCGCGCGGAACTCGATGCAGGAAGGCGATGCAGGGAAAAGTCAGTTCCGGCAGGACGGCGGCGGTGACGCGCTTCTCGCCGGTCCTGAAGCCCAGGGCGCGGGCGGCTTGATGCAGGGTGACGGTGGAATGCGGCGGGGGAAATTCCTGGGCGACAAGCGTGGCGTCGAAAGGAACGCGGCCGATCTGGCACAGGCTGCCCAGAAGCCACAGCAAATCCCCGCCCTGCAAGCGAGCTGCCGGCACCTGCCCCCTCCCCGATTTGCCGGCTGATGCCGGTCTTGATGCTGAATGAATGGGCGATTAGAGCACGATTCCATTCTCGAATATCGTGAAATACTTCACGATATTCCATTTAATTGAAACCGGGAGAAGCTTGACGCCTGATGTTTTTCCCTTGTTTTATATTGATTTTAATGGCAATAACACTCACCGGAGGAATGTCATGTGTCGGATTGATGCCTTTCCATGTATTGGTTTATCGGACTTCAGGCGAGCTGATCCCGGGTATGCCCGGGAGCGGCCAGGGACTACTTGACGCGGGTGAGGTGCGGCCGGGGCGGGGGATCGCTGGGCGGGGGTTCGGGCGTCTCGGGGGCGTCCGCTTCCGCGGCGGCCGGTGCGGCGGACAGGTCGCCGACTTCGAAGGCCATGCCCTGCCCGTTCTCGCGGGCGTAGATGGCGGCAACGTTGCCGACGGGGATGGAGAGCGACTGGGCGACGCCGCCGAAGCGGGCCTGGCAGGTGATCAGGTCGTTGCCCATGTGCAGGTTCTGCACGGCGTCGGCGCCGAGGTTGAGGACGATCTGGCCGTCGCGCACGAACTGGCGCGGCACCAGGGTGTGGGCGTCGACCTGCACGGAGATGTAGGGCGTGAACCCCTGGTCGGCGCACCACTCGTAGAGGGCGCGCAGCAGGTAGGGCTTGGTGGATACGTCGCTCATGCAAGCGGCGCCATCAGGGCGCGCACGCCCTAGCGGCGCATGATTTTTTCGGAGGGCGTCAGGGCGTCGATGAAGCCCTGGCGGCTGAAGATGCGTTCGGCGTACTTCATGAGCGGCACGGCGGTCTTCGGCAGCTCGATGCCGTAGTGGTCGAGGCGCCACAGCAAGGGGGCGATGGCCACGTCGAGCATGGAAAACTCGTCGCCGAGCATGAACTTCTGCTTGTTGAACACCGGCGCCAGCTCGCTCAGGCGGTCGCGCACGTGCAGGCGCGCCTTCTCGGCGGCCTTCAGGTTCTTTTCCAGCGCCTCGATGTGGGTGAACAGCTCCTGCTCGAAGGTAAACAGCAGCTGGCGGGCGCGGGCGCGCATGATCGGGTCGGGCGGCATCAGCTGCGGGTGCGGGAAGCGCTCGTCGATGTACTCGTTGATGATGTTGGCCTCGTAGAGGACGAGGTCGCGGTCCACCAGCACCGGCACGCGGTTGTAGGGGTTGATGACGGCAATGTCCTCGGGCTTGTTGAAGAGGTCGACGTCGATCACCTGGAAGTCCATCCCCTTCTCGTAGAGGACGATCCGGCAGCGGTGGCTGAACGGGCAGGTCGTGCCCGAATACAGTGTCATCATGGTGTTCCCGCTCCAGGAATAGTCGGCATCGCGCACCACGCGGCGAACGCGCGGCGAGTTGAAATCACGATGCCCGAGGAATTGCATGGCTGTCTCAGCAGTAAGTGTCAGTGAATGTCTTTCCAGAACGCGCGCTTCATGGCGTAGGCCACGACGAAGAACACGCCGAGGAACAGCAGCACGGCAATGCCGAGCTGCTCGCGGAACTGCGCATTCGGATCGGCCATCCAGACCATGAAGGCGACGAGGTCGCCGACGGCATCGTCGTACTCCTTCGGCGACAGCTTGCCGGGCTTGGAAAGCTGAAGCTTGTGGTCGGGGCCCATCACCTGATCGCCCTGCAGTTCCCACAGCACATGCGGCATGCCGACGCTCTCGAAGGCGACGTTGTTCCAGCCCGTCGGCCGCTTCTCGTCCTTGTAGAAGCCGCGCAGGTAGGTGTACAGCCAGTCGGCGCCGCTGCCGTCGCCCGAGGCGCGCGCGCGCGCGATCAGCGACAGGTCGGGCGGCCAGGCGCCGAAGAACTCCTTGGCGTCCTTGCGCGACATCGAGATGCCCATCGGCTCGCCGATCTTGTCGGCGGTGAACATCAGGTTGTCCTTGATCTGCTGCTCGCTCAGGCCGATGTCCATGAGGCGGTTGTAGCGCACGAAGCTGGCGCCATGGCAGTTCAGGCAGTAGTTCACGAACAGCTTGGCGCCGTTCTGCAGGGCGGCTTGGTCGGTGGCGCGGTCGGGCGCGCGGTCGAGCTTGAGGGACACGCTGGCCATCGCGGCGAGCGGCGCAAACAGGAGCGCAATGAGGAATTTCTTGAGCATGGCGGTTCTCATTGGGTCACCCTTTCCGGCTCCGGCTTGCACTTGTCGATGCGGCTGTACCAGGGCATCAGCAGGAAGAAAAGGAAGTAGATGATCGTGCAGATCTGCGAAATGATGGTGAACACCGGGGTCGGCGACTGCATGCCCAGGTAGCCGAGGATGAAGAAGGCGACGATGAACACCGCCAGCGCGCTCTTGTAGATCGGGCCGCGGTAGCGGATCGACTTCGCCGGGCTGCGGTCGAGCCAGGGCAAGAAGAACAGGATCATCACCCCCAGGCCCATGAAGATCACGCCCCATAGCTTGGCGTCGATCCAGAAGAAGTTCACCGTGTTGGCGCGCAGGATCGAGTAGAACGGCGTGAAGTACCACACCGGCGCGATGTGCGGCGGCGTCACCAGCGGGTCGGCCGGGATGTAGTTGTTGTACTCGAGGAAGTAGCCGCCCAGTTCCGGCGCGAAGAAGACGATGATCGAGAACGCCGCCAGGAACACCACCGTGCCGACGATGTCCTTCACCGTGTAGTACGGGTGGAAGGGAATGCCGTCGAGCGGGATGCCGGTCTGCGGATCCTTGTGCTTCTTGATCTCGATGCCGTCCGGGTTGTTCGAGCCGACTTCGTGCAGCGCCAGGATGTGCGCGGCGACCAGGCCGAGCAGCGCCAGCGGGATGGCGATGACGTGGAAGGCGAACATGCGGTTGAGCGTGGCGTCGGCGATGACGTAGTCGCCGCGGATCCACAGCGTCAGGTCGTTGCCGATGAAGGGGATGGCCGAGAACAGGTTGAGAATCACCTGGGCGCCCCAGTAGGACATCTGGCCCCAGGGCAGGAGGTAGCCGGCGAAGGCTTCCGCCATCAGGCACAGGTAGATCAGCACGCCGAAGATCCACAGCAGCTCGCGCGGCTTGCGGTAGGAACCGTAGAGCATGGCGCGGAACATGTGCAGATAGACGACGATGAAGAAGGCCGAGGCGCCGGTCGAGTGCATGTAGCGGATCAGCCAGCCCCACGGCACGTCGCGCATGATGTATTCGACGCTGGCGAAGGCCACCGGCACGCCGGCGGCGTTGAGCGAGGCGTCCGGCTTGTAGTGCATCACCAGGAAGATGCCGGTGACGATCTGCATCACCAGCACCAGCAGGGCGAGCGAACCGAAGAAGTACCAGAAGTTGAAGTTCTTCGGCGCGTAGTACTCCGACAGGTGGCCTTTCCAGTTCTCGGTCAGCGGGAAGCGGGCATCGACCCACTCCATGACGTTGCCCAGCAGGGAGCCGTCGGACTTGATTTTCTCGTAATTGCTGCTTGCCATGTCGTGCGTCCCCTTATGCCTTCTTGTCTTCGCCGATCAGGATGCGCGTATCGGACAGGTAGTAGTGCGGCGGCACCTCCAGGTTGTCCGGGGCCGGCATGTTCTTGTAGACGCGCCCGGCCAGGTCGAAGAGCGAGCCGTGGCAGGGGCAAATGAAGCCGCCCGGCCAGTCGGCATTGATGCCGGATTCGGCGCCGGTCTTGAACTTGTCGGTGGGCGAGCAGCCGAGGTGGGTGCAGATGCCAACGACTACGAGATACTCCGGCTTGATCGAGCGGCCATCGTTCCTGGCGTACTCGGGCTGCATCGGCCGCTTGGACTGCGCATCGCTTATCTTGTCGGCGATCTTGCCGAGCGACTCGAGCATTTCCTTGGTGCGGTGGATGATCCACACCGGCTTGCCGCGCCATTCGACGCGCATCATCTCGCCGGGGGCGAGCTTGCCGATGTCGGCTTCGACCGGGGCGCCGGCTGCCTTGGCGCGCTCGGAGGGCGACATGCTTGCCAGGAAGGGCACGGCCGTTGCGACGGTCGCAACGCCCCCCACGGCTGCGGTGGCGAACACCAGGTTCCGCCTGCCGCAATCCACTTTCTTTTCACTGCTCATGGCCTCGATTTCCTGAAGAAAGACTGCGAATCCAAAACTAACTATCAGTGCTGACTAATGCTCGCTGCGAGCGGGCATTATGTCGGAGCTAAAAACCGCAGGATTATACAGAATAATCAAGGGGAATTGGAAGCAAAACCGCGGAAAGCCGCGCCAATGCTGGCTTTCAGGCCAATCGGCGGGCAAAATACCGCGGGCTGTCGGCACGGGCTCGTGCCGACCGGAAAAGCACTGGCGCGACAAGGAGTTGCGCCAGCTAGAGGACGCGGCGCTCGATCAGGGCCTGGGCAATCGTGCCGGCATCGGTGTGCTCGAGTTCGCCGCCGACCGGCAGGCCGCGGGCAATGCGGGAGACCTTCATGCCGCGGGCACGCAGCATCTCGCCGAGGTAGTGGGCGGTGGCTTCGCCCTCGTTGGTGAAATTGGTGGCGAGGATGACTTCCCTCACGCTGCCGTCGCCGGCACGCGCCAGCAGGCGCTCGAGGTGCAATTCCTTCGGCCCGATGCCGTCGAGCGGCGAGAGGTGGCCCATCAGGACGTAGTACATGCCGTTGAAGGCGTGGGTCTGCTCCATCATGTTGAGGTCGGCCGGCATCTCGACGACGCACAGC
This sequence comes from Rhodocyclaceae bacterium, assembly GCA_905339315.1. Taxonomy (GTDB): domain Bacteria; phylum Pseudomonadota; class Gammaproteobacteria; order Burkholderiales; family Rhodocyclaceae; genus Desulfobacillus. The sequence goes on along the minus strand of CAJPFL010000173.1, from coordinate 33,024 downwards.
AGGGAAGCGTCGCGCCGGGGCGAGGCGCAGCGCTCGCAGACCTCGTTCTCGCTGAAGGCGTTGCAGCGGCTGCAATGGCGAAGCACTTCGACGGCCTGCGCCAGCGCCTGCGCCAGGCGCCGGGCGCCCTGCTGGTCGCGCTGCAGCAGGTGATAGGCCATGCGCTGTGCAGACTTCGGCCCGACGCCGGGCAGGCAGCGCAGGGCTTCGACGAGTTCTTCGAGAGCCGAGGGGAGCGACATCAGAACGGCAGCTTCATCCCCGGCGGCAGGTTGAGGCCGGAAGTGAAACCGCTCATCTTCTCCTGCACGGTGGCCTCGACGCGGCGCACGGCGTCGTTCACCGCGGCGGCAACGAGGTCCTCCAGCATGTCCTTGTCGTCGGCGAGCAGCGAGGGGTCGATGCTGACGCGGCGCACGTCGTGCTTGCAGGTCATCACCACCTTGACGAGGCCGGCCCCGGACTGGCCTTCGACCTCGATGGTCGCGAGCTGCTCCTGCGCCTTCTTCATGTTCTCCTGCATCTGCTGGGCCTGCTTCATCAGGCCGGCGATTCCGCCTTTCATCATGTCTGGTTCTCCGCTAAAGGGGCTTGATGGATTGTTCGTTGATGGTGGCGTCGAAGGTCTCGATCATGTCGCGCACGAAGGCGTCCTGCTCGAGCGACTCGATGGCGCGGTTCTGCTTCTCGCTGCGCGCGCTCTCGGCGCGTTGCGCCGGCGTCTCGCCGTTGAGGTCGCTGATTTCGATCGACAGCTTGACGGGCCCGCCGAAATGCGTCGCCAGTGCGGCCTGCAGCTTGTCCTGCGTCGCCTTGTTCATCAGCAGCGACTTGTGCGCCGGATCGAGGCGCAGCTTGATCGCGTTGTCGGATTGTTCCGCCAGCTCGCAGTGGTGGGCCAGTTCGCGCACCATGCCGCCGAGCTTTAGATTCTCGAGCAGGCCGTGCCAGTCTCCGTTCGCAGGGGGCAGGGCGGCGGCGGCTTTTGGGGCAGCGGGAGATGCCTTCGCCATCGGGGCGGCCTGGGTGGCCTTGGCCGCCGACGTCGCAACGGCACGCGGAACGGTTTCGGACGGCGTGCCGGCGCCGAGCGCAGGCGGCGTTTCCGGATTGAAGGCCACCAGCCGCAGCAGCGTCATGAGAAAGCCGGAGTATTCGTCGGGCGCCAGCGCCAGGTCGCTGCGGCCGTTGATGGCGATCTGGTAGCAGAGCTGGAGGAATTCGGCGTCGAGGTGCTGCGCGTAGCCGGCCAGGCGCGTGCGCTCGGCCTCGTCCACGATGGCCTCGGGGGCGAGCTGCACCAGCGCGATGCGGTGCAGCTGCGTGGCCAGTTCCTGCAGCGCCGAGTCGAAGGACAGGCTGCGCGCGTCCATCTCGCCGGCGACGGCGAGCATGGCCTGCACGTCGCGCGCCGCAAGCGCATCGAGCAGCGCGAACAGATGGCCCTCCCCCACCGTGCCGAGCATGTCGCGCACGCCGGCCTCCTCGATGCGGCCGGCGCCATGGGCGATGGCCTGGTCGAGCAGCGACAGCGCGTCGCGCATGCTGCCGGCGGCGCCCTTGGCGATGTGGCGCAGCGCGGCCGGCTCGAAGGGGACCTGCTCGGCCTCGAGGATGCGCGCCAGGTGCTCGACGATGTGGCCCTGCGGCATCTGCTTCAGGTTGAACTGCAGGCAGCGGCTGAGCACCGTCACCGGGATTTTCTGCGGGTCGGTGGTGGCGAAGATGAACTTGATGTGCTCGGGCGGCTCCTCCAGCGTCTTCAGCATGGCGTTGAAGGCGGAGGTGGACAGCATGTGCACTTCGTCGATGACGTAGACCTTGAAGCGGCCGCGCGTCGGCGCGTAGGTGGCGTTGTCGAGCAGCTGGCGCATCTCGTCGACCTTGGTGTTGGTCGCCGCATCCACCTCGATCAGGTCGACGAAGCGGCCGGCGTCGATCTCCTGGCAGGAACTGCAGGTCCCGCACGGCGTCGAGGTGATGCCGGTCTCGCAGTTGAGGGCCTTGGCGAGGATGCGCGCGATGGTCGTCTTGCCGACGCCGCGGGTGCCGGTGAACAGGTAGGCGTGGTGCAGGCGCTGCTGGTCCAGGGCATGGGTCAGGGCGCGCACGACGTGCTCCTGGCCGACCAGGGTGGCGAAGGAACGGGGGCGCCACTTGCGCGCAAGGACCTGATAGCTCATGGCCGGATTTTAGCAGAGGGGCGGAGGAGAAGATGGAGGGCGGCGAGCCTGACCCCCGGCACTTGCAGACAATGGCTGTGGCTGCTTCCTTCCGGACCTGACCAGATTCACCACACTGCAATGCGGGGAGACCCGCCGCACGGCATTCTAACTCAAATCAGCCGCCGCCCCGGGCGAAATACAGGTCGAAGCGCCTGAAAAACGCCGTGATTTCGCTGGCGGCAAAGCCGCAAAAGGCAAAGACGACGCGCTGGCGCTCGAGGCGGATCAGGCCATGCGTCAGATCCGGCAGCGGCGTCAGGGTGATGCGCCAGCCGCGCTGGTCGTGACCATGGGAAATGATGCCGCCCGCCGCCTTGAACGTTGCACCGTCGACCGCAGCCGGCAGCAGGCGCAGGAACTCGGCCTGCGTGATGGTCATCTCGCAGTCGCGTTCGACGGAAAACTCAGCCACCGGCGATCGGTGGCCAGATCGCCAGCACGTCACCCTCGGCGAGCGCCCGCCCCGCCCGATCGCCCGGCTGGATGTAGTTGCCGTTGACCAGGACGAGGTGCACCAGCTTCGGCGGCAGGTTGAACTCGTCGATCACCTGCCCGACCGTGCGGCCGGGCGGCACCTCGAGGTCGAGGGCGTTGGTGCGGCGCGCCTCGTCCGGCAGATGGTCCGCCAGCATGGCGTAGAGCTTGAAGGTGACGCGCATCAGATCGGCCGGGTTCCCAGGTAGCGCGTCTCGGCGCCCTGCGCGCGGGCGAGATAGGCTTCCATGATGCGCGTCGGGTCGGCCAGCAGGCGATCCTTCCATTCGCCCAGGCGCACGCGCCCGAAAGTCAGTCCGCGCAGCACGCCGACATGGTCCGTCAGGCCGATGCTGGTGGCGCCGATCATCACGTCGTCCTTGAACTGCAGCGACAGGTAGCGGTAATTCGCCTCATCGACCGACTCGACACCGGCGCCACCGTTTTCCTGCTTCTCGCCCCACCACTGCCCGAAGGAGCTGGAGATCAGGCCCAGGGTGTCGAGCACGTTGATGGCCAGCACGCCCGAGAGCCGTGCCTCGCCGCCGGCCATGTTGAGGGCGGCCACCCGCGCCTGGTCGGCGGCATTCGGCTGGATCGCCGCCACGAGGTGGGCGCCGGTGAGGAGGTCCGGCGCCTCGGCGACATCGCCCGCGGCATAGATCTCAGGTATCGCGGTCTGCATGCGCTCATTCACGAGCACGCCCTTGGCGACATGCACGCCGGTGTTTTCCAGGAATCCGACGTTCGGCGCCACGCCCGCCGCGACGATCACCAGATCGCAGGTGAGTGCCTCGCCATCGGTGAGCGTGACGTTCAGCGCCTTGGCTTTTGCCGGCGCATCGATCCGCTGCACGCCCCTGCCGGTGAGGACGCGGATGCCCTTCGCTTCGACCCAGCGCCTGATCATGCCCCCCGCCTTCGGCGTCATCATGCGCGGCACCAGGCGGTCGCCCATTTCGACGACGGTGAGCTGGACGCCGCGCTTGGCCAGCGCTTCCATGATGATGCAGCCGATGAAGCCCGCGCCCAGTTGCAGCACGCGCGCACCCGGCTTCGCCATGTCGGCAATGGCACGGGCATCGGCCAGGGTCCAGCAGGTCTGCACCTGGGGCAGGTCGATGCCCGGGATCGGCGGCCTCACGGGATGGGAACCGCTGGCGATGAGCAGGCGGTCGTAAGTCTCGAACTTTCCGTCCGCGAACAGGAGCTTCTTCCTGGCTGAGTCGACCGAGACGACGCGCTGCTGCGCTTCGCGGATGCGCAGCGCGGCGAAATGCCCTGCACCCTTGCGCAGGCGGGTGCCCTCCTCGCCGATCTTGCCTTCGAGCAGGTAGGGAATCGCCATGCGCGAATAGGCCGGTTCGGGTTCTGCGCCGAACATCAGGATGTCGGACGAGGGATCGGCCTTGCGCAGGGTTTCCGCCGCAACCACGCCGGCGGGACCGTTTCCGATGATGACGTGTTTCATAACAGCACCTCAGACGAAAACGCCAAGGCGCCGGCAGCACCGGTCGCCTTGGCGGTGTGGTGGAGAAACTACAGCCCCAGTCGTTTCATCGTGTCCTTGGTCGGCACGCCTTCCGTCGTCCAGCCGCGCACCTTGTAGTACTCCGGAATCATCTTGTCGATGCCGGAGACCATGCCCTTGGCCGGGCCGGTCTTCGCCGGCTCGGTCTTCAGGCGTTTGGGCAGGTCGTCGTCCTTCGCCGTCAGGCCGGCGGCGAGGTTGTACTGGCGCTCCATGTTCCAGATGCGCTCGCCCACCTCGGCCAGGCGCTCCAGCGTCCAGCCGCCCTCGCAGGCGGCGTCGAGCTGCGGCGCCAGATCTCCCAGCGTCCACGCGAAGGTGGTGAAGATGCAGGTGCCGGAGGAATCGAAGGCTGCCGTCGCATCCTGGAAGGCCTTCACCAGGTCGGGCTTGCCGTCGGTGGCCAGCGGATCGGTCTTCACCGGCACGCCGAGGATCTCCGAGGCGACGGTGTAGCTGCGCAGGTGGCAGGCGCCGCGGTTGGAGGTGGCGTAGGTCAGGCCCATGCCCTGGATGCCGCGCGGATCGTAGGCCGGGAATTCCTGCCCCTTCACCGTCATGGACAGCTCCGGATGGCCGTATTTCTTCGTCAACCGCGCTGAGCCGAGGGCCAGCTCCTTGCCGAAGCCGCGCCCTTCCGCCGTCATGTGGGCCATTTCGAGCAGGGCCTGGGCCGAGCCGAAGGGCGATTCGATGCCGATCTGCTCCTTCTTCAGCACGCCCATCTGGTACATCTCCATCACCGCGCCGACGGTGGCGCCGAAGGTGATCGGATCCATGCCGTCCTCGTTGCAGATCATGTTCGCCACGGTCAGGGCCTCGAGGTCGTCGACGCCGTTGGCGGCGCCGAGCGACCAGGCGTTCTCGTATTCGAGGCCGCCGGTGGCGCCCCAGTACTTCGGATTGTTGACCACGCTCCAGTGGGTCTTGTCGACCTGGGAGACGCGGCCGCAGGCAATGGTGCAGCCGAAGCAGGCGGCATTGGTGATCAGGTTCGCCTTGCCGTCGGTCGGCCGCTTCTCGTGCATGGCCTCGGCGGAAATCTTGCGTGCGCCCTCGAACTGCACATCGTTGGCGTTGCGCGTCGGCAGCGCGCCGACCTCGTTGATGACGTTCATCAGCACCTGGGTGCCGAACTTGGGCAGGCCCTGGCCGGTGACGGCGTTGTCGGCCAGCACCTTCTTGGCCGCCGTCGTCGCCTGCAGGAAGGCCTTGAAGTCGCGCACGTTGCCAACGCCGACGGTGCCGCGCACCGCGACCGCCTTGAGGTTCTTCGAACCCATCACGGCGCCGACGCCGGAGCGGCCGGCGGCACGGTGCAGGTCGTTGACAACGCAGGCATAGAGCACGCCGTTCTCGCCGGCGCGCCCGATCGAGGCGATGCGGATCTGCGGATCCTGGTGCGCCGCCTTGATGGTCTCCTCGGTGTGCCAGGTGGTGGTGCCCCACAGGTGGGAAGCATCGCGCAGCTCGGCCTTGTCGTTCTCCAGCCAGAGATAGACCGGCTTCGGCGACTTGCCCTCGAAGATGATCATGTCCCAGCCGGCCATCTTCAGCTCGGCGCCGAAGTAGCCGCCCGAATTGGAACAGGCGATGGCGCCGGTGAGCGGCCCCTTGGTGACGACGGAATAGCGCCCGCCGGTGGAGGCCATGGTGCCGGTGAGCGGCCCGGTAGTCATGATCAGCTTGTTGTCGGGCGAGAGCGGATCGACCTTGGGATCCGTCTCGGCCACCAGGTATTTCGTCGCCAGGCCGCGCTGGCCCAGATACTGTTGCGCCCACTCCATGTTGAGCGGCTCGGATGCGCAGGTGCCCTTGCTCAGGTTCACGCGCAGGATTTTCTTAGCCCATGCCATGTCGTCTCTCCTTTCAGGCGCGCGGTTGCGTATCGGTCTTCTCGGCCCACTGGCGCATCTTGCCGAGGCCGGTCCAGTCGGACTCGACGTAGGTGATGGCGCCGGTCGGGCAGGCCTCGGCGCAGGCCGGCTGGCCGCCGCAGAGGTCGCATTTCTGCACCTTGCCGCTGTCGGCGACGTAGTTGATGGTGCCGAAGGGACAGGCGATGGTGCACACCTTGCAGCCGACGCAGGTACCTTCGAACACCACCTTCGCGCCGGTGGCGGCATCGATGCGGATCGCATCCACCGGGCAGGCGTGCATGCACCATGCCTCGGCGCACTGGGTGCAGGTGTAGGGAACCTTGCGCCCGGCGCTTTCGAAATTGAAGACCTTGATGCGCGACTTGGAAATGTTGAAGGCACCGTAGTTCTCGTAGGAACAGGCCATCTCGCACTGGAGACAACCGGTGCACTTGTTGGGATCGATGTGCAACGACTTCTGCATGACGCCTCCTTTGGTTTTTTTGCTGCGATTTTGACGCTGCGTCGTGCCGGTAGAGTCCGGGCGCGAAGCGCACATTGTGTTGTTCATTGCATATATGCGCTTGATCGAACTATAGGCCAATTCATGGTCCGGGTGAAGCCCTTCAGGTTTCAAGGACAACCCCCATGATTGCCGGCCTGATGCTGCATCGCACCACAGAGACCTTTCTGCTAAAATTCGCCCTTCCGGAGAGATGGCCGAGTGGTCGAAGGCGCACGCCTGGAAAGTGTGTATACGGTAAAACGTATCGAGGGTTCGAATCCCTCTCTCTCCGCCACATTTACAACGCATCCCAGCCCGGATGGTTCGGCACGGCCAAGCCCTTGCAGCCAAAAAGCAGCAGGAATTCCTTTGCCCAGTGCTTGTCCATGAATACACACCGTTTTCTTGATTCCCTGATGGTCGACTTGTACAGCGAGGAGTTTGCATGACTACGTTGCCCCAGCGGTTTTCGCTTTCCCAGGACGTACAGCGCAAGCTGGCCGTCGTCTTCAACAAGCGTGTCGAGGGCGCCAGGGAGCGCTTTCAGGAGCGCATGCAGGAGGCGCTCGCAAACAAGGTGGCCCCCATGGCGACAGCGCCCCAGCAGATGGCTGCGCTGGGGGGCGGCTGGACGGAGTACATGACCGACTTGACGCAGCGTTCCGTGCTGTTCTGGGAAACGCTCCTTCAGCGGGGCAACCAGTACGTCGAACACCAGCGCGCCGGCATGCCGCCCGTGCTGCACTTCGATTATGAAACGGTCCTGGATGCGCGCACCTTTCCGCGACCCGTCAACTATGCCCTGCTCCGCATCACCCCGCCCGAGGGGGTCAAGGTCGACCCGAAGCGCCGCCCCTACGTCATCATCGACCCGCGCGCCGGGCACGGCCCCGGCATCGGCGGCTTCAAGGATGACTCGCAGGTGGGGGTGGCGTTGCGCAGCGGCCATCCCGTGTATTTCGTCATTTTCTTCCCCCAGCCCGAGCCTGGCCAGACGCTGCTCGATGTGTGCGAATGCGAAGCGGTGTTCGTCAGGAAAGTGCGGGAACTGCATCCTGACAGCGCAAAGCCGGCCATTGTCGGCAACTGCCAGGGCGGCTGGGCGGCAATGATGCTGGCCGCCTCCAACCCCGAGGATACCGGGCCGATCGTCATCAATGGCGCACCGATGTCCTACTGGGGCGGCGCGTGGGAGGAAGGCGACAACGACAATCCGATGCGCTATTCCGGCGGACTGCTCGGCGGAACCTGGCTGTCCTCCTTCGTATCCGACCTGTCGAACGGCGTTTTCGACGGCGCCTGGCTGGTGCAGAACTTCGAGAACCTGAATCCGGCCAACACCTTCTGGAAGAAGTACTACCACCTCTTCGCCAACGTCGACACCGAACCGCAGCGATTCCTCGAATTCGAGCGCTGGTGGGGCGGCTTCTTCCTGCTGAATCGTGAAGAGATCGAATTCATCACGCAGAATCTGTTCGTCGGCAACAAGCTCTGGTCGGGAGGCATCAAGGCGCAGTCGGGCCGCTACCTGGACCTGCGCGAGATACGGTCGCCGATCGTGCTGTTCGCCTCGATGGGCGACAACATCACGCCTCCGGAACAGGCCTTCAACTGGGTGGCCGACGTCTACGGGTCGACGGAGGAAATCAAGGCGCACGGCCAGGTCATCGTCGGACTGCTGCATCAGGATATCGGCCATCTCGGCATCTTCGTCTCCGGTGCCGTGGCCAAGAAGGAACATGCCCAGATCGTCTCGGTGCTGAAGTCAATCGAAGCGCTGCCGCCCGGGCTCTACGGCATGCAAATCCAGGCGATCGAATCGAAGGACGGCGAAAAGTCCTACGAGGTGTCCTTCGTCGAACGCCGCCTCGAGGATGTCGTCGCCAAGCTGAACCGCTTCGAACGCAGGGATGAAAAGGCCTTCGAGGCAGTGTCATCCGTTTCCGATTTCAACCAGCGCGCCTATGAGCTGTTTGCGCAACCGCTTGTCCAGGCGCTGTCCAGCGAGCCTGCCGCCAAGCTGGCGCGCGACCTGCACCCGGAGCGGGTGCAGCGCTGGGCCATATCCGACATCAATCCCTGGCTGGCCTGGCTGAAGCCGGCGGCGGAGACGGTGCGCGCGCAGCGCAAGCCCCTCGGCCCGGATCACCCGTGGCGCCAGCTGGAAGCAGCGGGCTCGGAACTCATTGCCGCTTCCCTCGACTACTACCGCGATGTGAGCAATGCCTTCAGCGAGGCGGCCTTTTTCGAGCTATACGGCAACCTGTTCGCCCTGACGGCGGCGGATATCGACGGCAGGCAGAAGGTCGGGCAGGCCGTCGAACTGGGACAATTGCCGGTCGTCAAGGCCGCGCTCGCCGATGTCGGCAAGGGCGGCTACCCGGAAGCGGTGACGCGCATCGGCTTCCTGCTCCAGCGCCACGGCCAGCCGATGCCGCTGTCGCGGCTCGAATTGCGGGCGGAACTCGCCGACAGGCATCGCGCGCTCTTGCCCGAGGGCACGCCCGACGAGCTCCGTCGCACCCGCGGTATTCAGGAAATCATCGTGCGCTTCGACCCCGACGCCGCCCTCGAAACGCTGCCGGCCCTGCTGTCTGACCCGGCGGACAGGAAAAAATTGTTCAAGCTGGTGGATGCGATAATCGGGGACATGCGCGCAGCGGGCCAGGAGCCGACGCAGGAGCAATATGCGGCCTGGGAAAAGGTGCAGAAGGTGCTGGGCAGGTCGAAGCCGGCCGGCCGCAAGTAAGCCGCATTCCGGATTCAGCAAATCTCATCTTAAAGGAGCATGCAGATGGCCAAGAAGATGCGCAGCCCCGTCCTTGAAGGCAAGAAGGCCTTGATCGTCGGGATCGCCAACGACTCCTCGATCGCCTATGGGTGTGCCAGGGCATTTCACGAATTGGGCGCGGAGCTGGCGATCACCTATCTGAATGACAAGGCGAAGCCCCATGTCGAGCCGCTGGCCCGCGAAGTGGAGGCGCAGATATTCGCGCCCCTCGACGTCTCCAGGCCAGGCGAACTGGAAGCCCTGTTCAAGCGCATCAAGAAGGAGTGGGGGCACATCGACATCATGGTGCATTCTATCGCTTCGGCCAACAAGGAGGACATCAAGGGCGGCCTGCTGGAATGCTCTGCAGAGGGTTTCGCGGTGGCCATGGACATTTCGGTCCATTCCTTTATCCGCATGGCCAGGCTTGCGGCGCCGCTCATGAAGGATGGCGGCACGATGTTCGCGATGAGCTATCACGGTGCGCGCAAGGTGGTCCCCAATTACAACGTGATGGGCCCGGTCAAGGCGGCACTGGAATCGGCGTGCCGCTACCTCGCCTACGAGCTCGGGCCGAGGAAGATCCGCGTCCATGCGATTTCACCGGGTCCGCTCAAGACCCGTGCCGCGTCGGGGCTGAAGAATTTCGACCTGATGATCAACCAGGCAGTCGATCGCGCGCCGGTCGGCGAGCTTGTCGACATCATGGATGTCGGCTTTGCCTGCGCCTTTCTCGCCACGCCCTATGCCCGTCGCCTCACCGGTGAAACCCTGTATGTCGACGGCGGCGTGAATATCATGGCCTGAGATTGCCGACAAGCCTCATTTCAACAAGGAGATATCGATGTCGCAGGATTCCCAAGACCAGGGTGTCATCCAGGTGCTGCTGGAGCGTTTCACCAAGCAACGCCTGCCGCGGGCCTTGCAGATGAAGGAAAGGGTCGACAAGGGCGGAAAACTCGAGCCCTTCGAGGTGAACTACCTGACCGAGATGCTGGAAGATGCGCAACACCTCAAATCCCTGATCGATCGCCACCCGGAATACGAGGAGCTCGTTCTCAAGGCGTTCGCCCTGTATACGGAAATCGTCAAGAAGGCCACTGACAACGAATCAAGGTAGGCACCCGGCCAGGCAGGGAACTGAAAGGCGCGGACCGCCAACAACTCAGGACACTGCCTTACCCATTTGTTCGCGGCGGTATTTGGCAACCAATCCTGCCACCGCGCAGGAGGCCATCCGGGTCATCACGGAATCGGCGCGGCTGGTGAGGATGATGGGCACTTTCGCGCCGAGCACGATGCCTGCGGCATCGGCGCCGGCCAGGAAGGACAGGCTCTTGGCCAGCATGTTGCCGGACTCCAGATCGGGCACGACAAGGACGTTGGCTCGGCCGGCCACCGGTGAGTCGATCTTCTTGATCGCAACCGACTCCAGGTTGATTGCATTGTCAAGGGCTAGCGGGCCATCCAGGATCGCTCCCGTGATCTGGCCGCGATCGGCCATCTTGCAAAGGGCGGCGGCCTCGATCGTCGATGGCACATCCGGGTTGACCGTTTCCATCGCCGACAGGATTGCCACCCGCACCTCGGCGAATTGCAAGGCATGCGCAAGGTCGATCGCGTTCTGGATGATGTCCGTCTTGTCCTTCAGGCTGGGCGCGATATTCACGGCCGCATCGGTAATGATCAGGGTTTCCGAGTAGCTGGGGACATCCATCACGAAGCAATGGCTGACGCGACGGGAGGTTCGCAAACCGCTCTCGCGCCGGACGACTGCTCCCATCAGTTCATCCGTATGCAGGCTTCCCTTCATCAGGGCCTCCGCGCTGCCCTCGCGCACCAGTTCGACCGCCCGCTCTGCTGCCGCATGGCTGTGCGGCACATCAATGACCGGTACGCCGCTGATGTCGATGCCGAACCGCCTGGCGGTGGCCTCGATCCTGTCCCGCGGGCCAACCAGCAGCGGCGCGATCAAGCCGGCCCTGGCGGCGTCCATGGCGCCGGTCAGCGAGGCTTCGTCGCAAGGGTGCGCCACGGCAACGGATGTGGGCGGCAGGGCCTTGCAGAAGTCGATGAGCCGCTGGTACTTCAGGTGCGGGTGATCCATGCGAATGTTCCTAGAAGTGTGGAGTCGATCATCGCCTTCTTATGATCTCCCCTTCCGTGAAAGGCAGCAAGGCTGCGGGAAATCACTCGCGCGATTTCCCGGCCCGAATCCATCGAGGTCAGTCGCCTCAGTGTTCGCCCAGCACCGAAACGGTAATGGCCGCGACGACGTCGCTGTGCAGGGCTATCTGCACCTGCGCGTCGCCGACCATCTTCAGCGGACCCTGCGGCATGCGGATGTCCGCCTTCTCCACTTCGATGCCCTGTGCCATCAGCGCCTCGGCAACATCGAAATTGGTGACCGAGCCGAACAGCCGGCCATCCACGCCGGCCTTGCGGGTGATCTGCACCATCAGGCCTTCCAGCTTGACAGCCTTTTCCTGCGCGGCAGACAGCTTTTCGGCCTGCTGGCGCTCCAGTTCGGCGCGGCGCGTCTCGAACTCGGCGAGGTTCTCCGGCGTAACGCGCTTGGCCTTGCCCTGCGGGATGAGGAAGTTGCGCGCATAGCCGTCGCGCACCTTGACGACATCGCCGAGGTTGCCGAGGTTGACCACCTTTTCCATCAGAATCACTTGCATGGTCGTTTCCTCTCTCAGTGCAGGTCGGTGTAGGGCATCAGCGCCAGGTAGCGCGCGCGCTTGATGGCAGTGGACAGCTGGCGCTGGTAGCCGGTCTTGGTCCCGGTGATTCGCGCCGGCATGATCTTGCCGTTCTCGGTGATGAAATCCTTCAGGATCTCGACATCCTTGTAGTCGATCTCCGCAATCTTCTCGGCGGTGAAGCGGCAGAACTTGCGCCGCTTGAACATGCCGCGCGAGCCCTTGTCATCCTTGCGCTTCTTCGCGTCCTTCGCATTTCTCGGTTTAAACGCCATGATTCGTTCCTTCCAAAAATTCGATTTGTTCAACATGCAGCACCGGCTGCTTCGACTGGGCACTTTTCGCCGCAAGGAATCCGGTCAGCTTGACGCCATCACCCGGCCTGGCTTCCTTCAGCAGCAGTGCCATCTGTCCCAGCGCCACGGCCTGCAATTCGCATTCGACCCTGCGCTTCAGCCCGGCTTCGATTTGTTCCGATTCGTGGGCGGTCCTGAAGCTCAGGACCGGCACGCCGGCCGGGGTATGGCGCAACTGCGCCAGTTCGATGATGTTCCCGGTGATCGTCAGCTGGTTCTGCGGCGCCGTCACATCAGGCCGCGGGCTGCTCGGCCGGGGCGGGTTGCTCGGCCTGCTTCGCCTCCTCGGCAGCCGGCGTCAGCGACTTGGCCTTTTCTTCCTTCATCATCGGCGAGGGCGTCGTCACGGCCTGGCGCATCTTGACAGTCAGATGGCGCAGCACGGCGTCGTTGAACTTGAAGGCATGCTCGAGCTCGGCGAGGGTTTCGCCATCGCACTCGATGTTCATGAGCACGTAGTGCGCCTTGTGCACCTTCTGGATCGGATACGCCAGCTGGCGGCGGCCCCAGTCCTCGAGGCGGTGGATCTGGCCGGCGCGGCCGGTGACGAGCCCCTTGTAGCGCTCGATCATCGCGGGCACCTGCTCGCTCTGGTCAGGGTGAACGATGAAAACGATTTCGTAATGTCGCATGCAGTCTCCTTCTGGGTTGTACCCCCCGCCATGCGTTGCGGTGGGGCAAGGTTTGAAAAGGGCAAGATTTTATAGCTTCGCCCTTGAAAAATCAAGTGTTTGTCTGAATCGCCCCTCTTTGGCGCCTCGCCTCAAACAGGCAAATGCCGCTGGCGACCGAGACATTGAGGCTTTCCACGCTGCCTAGCATGGGGATCTTCACCAGGGCGTCGCAGGTCTCCCGCGTCAGCCGGCGCAGGCCGCTGCCTTCGGCGCCCAGTATCAGCGCCAGCGGTCCTTTGAGGTCCGCATCGTAGAGGTCCTCGCCGGCCCCGGCATCGGCACCGATCGTTGCGATGCCCCGCTCCTGCATTTCCCGCAACGAGCGCGCAAGGTTGGTCACCGTGACATACGGCACCGTATCGGCGGCACCACAGGCCACCTTGACAGCGGTCGCGTTGAGTCCGACCGCCCTGTCCTTGGGCGCAACCACGGCATGCGCTCCAGCCGCGTCGGCGACGCGCAGGCAGGCGCCGAGGTTATGCGGGTCCTGCACGCCGTCCAGAACCAGCAGCAGGGCCGGTTCGGCGAGGGTATCGAGCACATCGTCCAGGGTGACGTGCCGCTGCGCAGCGGCAACGCGTGCCACCACGCCCTGGTGGCGGGCCGCCTTGCCGTGGCTGCCGGCCATGCCGTCGAGACGCGCCGGATCGGTGGCGATGACGCGCACGCCCTGGGCTTCGGCCAACCTGATCAGATCGCGCGTGCGGCCGTCCTGCCGCCCGGCGGCAAGATAGATTTCCTGCACGCTGCCGGCGCTCTGCCGCAGCCGCGCATTGATGGCGTGGAACCCGTGGATGAAGCGGGTATCAGACACGACGCCGGCCCTGACCGCCGACTTCCCCGGTCAGGCGGAAATCGATCTTGCTGCTTTCCATATCCACGCGCACGAGCTGCACGCGCACGCGATCGGCCAGGCGGAAACGCTGGCCGGAACGCTCGCCGAGCAGTTGGTGCTTGGCAGCATCGAAATGGAAATAGTCGCTTCCCAGGTCGGAGATGTGCACCAGCCCCTCGACGAACACATCGTCCAGCGCAACGAAGATGCCGAACGACGTCACTGCCGAAACGCTGCCGTCGAATTCCTCGCCGATGCGGTCCCGCATGTAGTAGCACTTCAGCCAGGACTCGACATCGCGGGTCGCCTCATCGGCGCGCCGCTCGGTCTGCGAGCAGTGGATGCCGATCTCCTCCCAGTTGCCGGGCCGGTATTTCCCGCCCTGCAGCACTGCCTTGATGGCGCGATGGATGACGAGGTCGGGATAGCGCCGGATGGGCGAAGTGAAATGGGTGTACGACTCGTAGGCAAGGCCGAAGTGGCCGACGTTGTCCGGGCTGTACATCGCCTGCTTGAGCGAGCGCAGCATCACGGTCTGCAGCAACTGCATGTCGGGCCGGCCTTTCACCTTCTCCAGCAGCTTGGCGTAATCCTTGGCATGCGGCTCGTCTCCGCCCGTCAGTTGCAGGCCGAACTCCTTGAGGAACTCGCGCAGTTTTTCCAGCTTCTCCGGCGTCGGACCTTCGTGGATGCGATACAGCGCAGGGTGCTCGTTCTCGTGCAGAAAATCCGAGGCACAGACGTTGGCAGCCAGCATGCACTCCTCGATGATGCGGTGGGCGTCGTTGCGGCTCACCGGGACGATGCGCGCGATCTTGCCCTGTTCGTCGAAGACCATCTGCGTCTCGAGCGTCTCGAAATCGATGGCGCCGCGCGCCCATCGCGCCTTCACCAGTACGCGATAGAGCGCATCCAGGTTCCTGAGATGCGGCAGCAGCGCCTCGAGCCGTCCTGCGGCGGCTGACTTTTCCTCATACAGCGCCTCGGCTACCTCGTTGTAGGTAAGGCGCGCATGCGAAAACATCACCGCCGGGTAGAAGCGATAGCGCTTGATGGCGCCGTTGGCCGCGATGGCCATGTCGCACACCATGCACAGGCGCTCGACCTGCGGGTTGAGCGAACACAAGCCGTTGGATATCTTCTCCGGCAGCATCGGGATGACGCGGCGCGGGAAATACACCGAATTGCCGCGCTCGTAGGCGTCCCGGTCGAGCTCACGCTCCGCCTGGACATAGTGGCTGACGTCGGCGATGGCGACCACCAGCCGGAAGCCGCCCTTGCCGTCCTTGCCCTGGCGCTCGCAATACACGGCGTCGTCGAAATCCTTCGCCGTCTCGCCATCGATGGTCACCAGCGGCAGGCTGCGGATGTCCTCGCGAACGCCGCCTTCCCATTTCCAGTCGCTCTTGCGCACGGCATCCGGCAGTTTTTTCGCCTCGGCCAGCCCCTCCCGGGAAAACTCGAAAGGCAGCTCGTGCTTCCTCAGCGCGATCTCGATTTCCATGCCGGGATCGGCATAGTTGCCGAGCACCTCGACTACCTTGCCGATCGGCTGGGCGTGCTTCGATGGCTGTTCGATGATCTCGACCACCACCACCTGTCCCGCCACGGCCTTGGGCCTGGCGCCGGGGACGAGCAGGATGTCCTGGCTGATGCGGCGGTTCTCGGCGACCACGAACAGCACGCCATGTTCGTTGTGCACGCGGCCAACGAGGCGGTGGTTGGCGCGTTCCAGCACCTCGACGATCTTGCCTTCGGGCCGGCCGCGGCGATCCATGCCAACGACGCGCGCCATGACGCGGTCGCCGTGCAGGGCCTTGTCCATTTCCTTCGGGCCGAGAAACAGGTCGGGGCCTTCCTCGTCGCGCACCAGGAAGCCGTAGCCATCGGGATGCCCCTCGACGCGACCGCGGACGAGATCGGCCTTGTCCGGGATCAGATAGTCGCCGCGGCGGTTCTGCATGATCTGGCCGTCACGCCCCATAGCGCCGAGGCGCCGCGAGAAGGCATCGTATTCGTCCGGGCGCACGTCGAGCACCCCGGCCATCTCGTCGAAAGACAGCGGCACGCCGCGCTCGGCCATCTTGGCAAGCACGTACTCGCGGCTTGGCAGGGGGTTTTCGTATTTCCCGGCCTCGCGCTCATAGTGCGGATCGTGCTTGCGCGTCTTGCTTGGCTTGTTTGACAAAATCGATGTTTCCTTTAAAATTGCGCCCTCTTTGCCCAGATGGCGGAATTGGTAGACGCACTAGGTTCAGGTCCTAGCGGTGGCAACACTGTGGAGGTTCGAGTCCTCTTCTGGGCACCAGATGCAAAGGAAAAAGCCGGTCTGCGACCGGCTTTTTTTACGCCCGTCACTTGAACGGGTGCCTCAATACAATGGTTTCCTCGCGATCCGGGCCGGTCGAGATCATGTCTACCGGGACGTCGCAGAGGGATTCCATTCGCTTCAAATACGCCTGGGCTTCCTTCGGCAGCGCCTCGAACCGCTTCACGCCGACGGTGCTTTCCTTCCAGCCAGGCAGGGACTCGTACACCGGTTCGCAACGCTCCAGGTCGTCCGCCCCCACCGGCAGGATGTCGCTGAGGCGGCCGTCGATGCGGTAGCCGGTGCAGATCTTCATTTCCTCGATGCCGTCGAGCACGTCGAGCTTGGTCACGCACAGGCCGGAAACGCCGTTGATCTGGATCGAGCGCTTCAGCGCCGCCGCGTCGAACCAGCCGCAGCGGCGCGCCCGCCCGGTGGTGGCGCCGAATTCGTGTCCGCGCGTCGCCATGTGCTTGCCGACCGGATCGAGCTTGCCAACCGCATCGTAGAGTTCGGTCGGGAAAGGCCCGCCGCCGACGCGGGTCGTGTACGCCTTGGTGATGCCCAGCACGTAATGCAGCATGCCCGGCCCGACGCCGGCCCCGGCCGCCGCCGCACCGGCGACGCAATTCGACGAAGTGACGTAGGGGAAAGTACCGTGATCGATGTCGAGCAGGGTGCCCTGCGCGCCCTCGAAAAGCAGGTTGGCGCCCTCCTTGTGCGCATCGTAGAGCGCCCGGGGAACATCGGCGATCATTCGCGTCAGGCGCGGTGCTATGGCCATGGCGCCTTCCAGCACGCGCTGGAAATCGACGCTATCTGCCCCCAGATAATTCTTCAGGACGAAATTATGGTAGTCGAGAATCTCCGCCAGCTTCTCGGCGAAGCGCTTCGGTCGCAGCAGGTCCTGCAGGCGCAGCCCGCGCCGCGCCACCTTGTCCTCGTAGGCCGGGCCGATACCGCGCCCGGTGGTGCCGATCTTGTTGGCGCCCTTGGCTGCTTCTCGCGCCACGTCGAGCGCCTGGTGGTAGGGCAGGATCAGCGGGCAGGCCTCGGAGATTTTCAGCCGGGACTCGGCATCGACACCCGCAGCCTGGAGTTCATCCAGTTCATGCATCAATGCATCGGGAGAAAGCACCACGCCGTTGCCGATGTAGCAGGTTACTCCCTCGCGCAGGATGCCCGACGGCACCAGGTGCAGCACGGTTTTCTTGCCGCCGATGACCAGCGTGTGGCCGGCATTGTGGCCGCCCTGGAAGCGCACCACACCCTGGGCGTGATCAGTCAGCCAATCGACGATTTTTCCCTTGCCCTCGTCACCCCACTGGGTGCCGATGACGACGACGTTCTTTGCCATCTTCTAAACTTCCCCCTGAATTTTCTCTGCAATCCATTTGCCTGAGCGCAATACCAATCGCCGGTCGCAACCGACCTCGCCCCAGGTGCCCTCATGGCCGGGCAACGCCTCGATGACAACATTACCCCCGGCGCGCAGTTCAGCAACGGCTTTGCGCAGGCCGCTGTCCCCTCCTGCTGGCGCCAGGATCGCACTCGGCAGCGCCGGCTCCTCGGCGAGTTGTGACAGTTCGCGCAGATCCATGCTGAAGCCCGTAGCCGGGCGTCCGCGGCCAAATGCCTTTCCGACCTTGTCGTAGCGTCCGCCCAGGACGATGGCGCCGGGGTGGCCGGTGCAATAGGCGGCAAACGCCACGCCGCTGTGGTAGTGATAGCCGCGCAGGTCGGCCAGATCGAAGCTCACGGGCAAATCGACCAATTCGGCCGCGAGCTTCTCAAGATCCTGCACCGCCTGGACAATCTCGACATCTCCCGGCAGCAGCTTGAGTGCCCGCTGCAGTGTCTCCATGCCGCCATAGCATTCCGGCAGGGCCAGCAGGGCCGAACGAACCGGCTCTGCGACATTCATCACGAGTTCCCTCAGGTCGGGCATGTCCTTGGCCTGCAGGACGGTAAACAATTCCTGCTCGAGTTCAGCTTCCAGGCCGCCCCGTGCCGACAAGGCACGGAACACGCCGACATGGCCGAGGTCGATGCGCGAGGTTTTCACGCCAGCAATCTCCAGCGCCTGCGCCAGCAGTCGGATCACTTCGACGTCGGCTTCGATGCCGACGTGACCATAGATTTCTGCGCCGACTTGCAGCGGCTCTCGCGTTGCCGTCAACCCGGACGGCAGGGTGTGCAGCACGCTGCCGCAGTAGCACAGGCGTGCCACGCCCTTCCTGTTGAGCAGGTGGGCGTCGATGCGGGCGACTTGTGGGGTGATGTCGGCGCGGATGCCCATGGTGCGACCGGACAGCTGGTCGACCAGCTTGAAGGTTCGCAAATCCATGTCGTGCCCGCTGCCGGTGAGCAGCGACTCGACATACTCGAGCAGCGGCGGCATCACCTGTTCATAGCCGTGCAGCACGAATTCATCCAGAAGCGCACGACGCAGCCGCTCGATTCGGCGCGCTTCGAGCGGAAGAATGTCCTCGATGGATTCGGGCAGCAGCCAGCGGCGCATGATTACCTCAGGAAGAACAGGAGAATCATGCCGACGACGATCGACGAGAGGCCGATGAAACGGATCTGCCCGTCGCCCAGATCAATGATGCGCCGGAAGGTTTCTCGCCAGACCTTGGGCGCGATGAAGGGCAGCAAACCCTCGATCAACAGCATGAGCGCAAATGCCGTCAGCAGGGTGGGCCACATCACTTCCCTTTGCCGGAGCTCTTCAGGTACTTGAAAAACTCGGAGTTCGGTTCGATCACCAGCACATCCCCCTTGTTCCGGAAGCTGGCGCGATAGGCTTCAAGGCTGCGGTAGAAGGCATAGAACTCGGGGTTCTGGCCGAATGCCTGCGCATACAGCGCCGTCGCCCGGGCATCGCCGTCACCCTTGATGCGCTGGGCGTCGCGATAGGCCTCGGCAATGATGATTTCCCTCTGGCGATCCGCATCGGCGCGGATCTTCTCGGCGTCGGCGGCCCCCTTCGAGCGCAATTCGTTGGCGACGCGCTTTCGCTCCGTTTCCATGCGCCGATAGACCGATTCCGACACCTCCTGCACCAGGTCGACGCGCTTCAGCCGCACATCGACGATCTGAACGCCGATGGCACGCGCATCGGCATCCGCCTTGACGCGCACCTCATCCATTATCTTCTCGCGCTCTCCGGAGACGACTTCGTGCACCGTGCGCCTTCCGAATTCCTCGCGCAACCCGGCATTCACGGTCTGCGACAGGCGGATATGCGCGCGGGTCTCGTCCCCCTGCACCGAAATGTAATACTGCTTGGCATCGATGATGCGCCATTTGACGAAGGCGTCGACCAGCACGGGCTTCTTTTCCGAGGTAATGAAGCGTTCCGGTTCCGGTGCGTCATAGGTGAGAATGCGTTTTTCGAAGTAACGCACATTCTGGATCAGCGGCCACTTGAAATTCAGCCCCGGCTCGGCAATCACTTCCTTGATTTCGCCCAGTTGCAGGACGATTGCGAACTTGCGCTGGTCGACCGTGAAAATGGACATGGCCACGACCACCAGGAGGCCGAAAATGGCGGCAGCAACGAAAGTCAGGCTGTGGCGCATTATCTTTCTCCCCTTTCGCGCGAACGCAGCGCCTCGCGGGACCGCGTCGCCGCATCGAGCTGCGGCGGCACCTCGGCAGAAAGGTTCGGCGCTGCCCGCTGAGGCACTCCTGCAGAATCGCTGGTGGCCGCAGCGGCTGGAGCCGTGGCCGCGGCCTGCATCAGCTTGTCGAGCGGCAGATAGAGCAGATTGCCGGAGCCCTTGGCGTCGAGCATGATCTTGCTGGAATTCGCGAGCATCTGCTGCACGGTTTCGATGTACATCCGCTGCCGCGTCACTTCCGGCGCCTTGCTGTATTCGACAAGAATCTGCCTGAAGCGGCTCGCTTCGCCCTCGGCGTTGGCGATCACGCGCCCCTTGTAGCCATTGGCCTCCTCGATCAATCGCGAAGCAGTGCCGCGCGCCCGCGGGATGACATCATTGGCATAGGCCTGACCCTCATTGACCTGCCGGTCGCGATCCTGGCCGGCTTTCACCGCGTCATCGAAAGCCGCCTGCACCTGCTCGGGCGGCTGGACGTTCTGCAGCGTCAGCTTGGAGACAATAATGCCCGTGCCGTAGCGGTCGAGGATTTCCTGCATGATCTTCGCAGCCTGTGCAGCGACCTGCTCCCGACCCTCATACAGCGCGAAGTCCATCTTGCTTTTGCCCACCACCTCGCGCATGGCCGTCTCGGCAGCCTGCAACACGCTGTCGTCCGGATTGCGATTGTTGAACAGGTACTCCTGCGGATCCTTCAGGAACCACTGAACGGCAAACTGGATGTTGATGATGTTTTCGTCGTCCGTCAGCATCAGCGCTTCCTTGAGCACCCGGTTCTTGTCGGAACCGCGATAACCCACCTCGACCACGCGCACATCGGACAGGCGGACGATTTCGTGAGCCTGGATCGGGTAGGGCAGGCGCCAGCGCAGGCCCGGCTCGGTAGTCTGTGAATACTTGCCGAAAGTCAGCACCACGCCGCGCTGGGATGCGTCGACGATGTAGAAACCGCTCGCAAGCCAGACCACCAGCACCAGCACAATCAGGGCACCGATTCCGCCGCCGAAGACCTTGAGGTTCATAGGCGGGCGCGGATTGCCATCCCCGCCATTGCCTCCCCCGCTCTTCTTGCCGAACAGGCCGGCCAAGCGACGGTTGAAGTCGCGCCAGAGTTCCTCAAGGTCGGGCGGGCCCTGGTTCGGGCGGTTGCCCCACTGGGGATCGTTTAAGGACATCAGAATGCCAGTAATCATCGGATCGTGGTGATGAACATCATCGGTTAGGCGGCATTGACGACAGGTGAAGAAGGTAAGGCATGCATCTGGGCCATTTCGGCGAGTGCCTGACGCAACAGCCCCAGGCCAGCGCCGGACTTGGCGCTAACCCGGACACGGCTGATTTTACCATAGGCATCGCGCTCGACCGCCGGTTCGACACCGGTGGCGTCGATCTTGTTCCATACCAGGATTTGCGGCACCTGAGCGGCCCCGATTTCCTCCAGCACGCCATTCACCGCCTCAATCTGCGCATCACGGTCGCCGCTGGCCGAATCGACCACGTGCAGAAGAAGATCGGCTGACGCCGTTTCCTCCAGGGTGGCGTGAAAGGCCGCAACGAGAGAATGCGGCAGGTCACGAATGAATCCCACCGTGTCGGAAAGGACAATCTGCCCCGACTCCCCCAAATAAAGCCGCCGCGAGGTGGTATCCAGTGTGGCGAACAACTGGTCGGCGGCATAAGCCCCGGCCTTGGTAAGGGCATTGAACAGCGTCGACTTGCCGGCATTGGTATAACCAACCAGCGAAACCGCCAGCATCTCCCGCCGCATCCGCGCACGACGCCGGACTGCGCGCTGGCGCTCCAACTGCTTGAGGCGCTCCTTCAGCACCTTGACGCGCTTGCCGAGCAGGCGCCGGTCGGTTTCCAACTGGGTCTCGCCCGGCCCGCGCAGGCCGATACCCCCCTTCTGCCGCTCCAGGTGGGTCCAGCCGCGCACCAGGCGGGTGGCCAAGTGTTGCAGCTGTGCGAGTTCCACCTGCAGCTTGCCTTCGTGACTCTTGGCCCGTTGTGCAAAGATGTCAAGGATCAGGCTGGCGCGGTCGACGACGCGGCAGCCGAGTTCCTTTTCCAGATTGCGCTGCTGGGCAGCAGACAGCTCGTGGTTGAAAATGGCGATATCGGCTTGCGCATCGCGAATGGCCTCGGCGACCTCGGCAACCTTGCCCTTCCCTGCATACAGCGCAGCGTCAGGTCGTTCGCGGCGCCCCTGCACAACGGCGACGGTGGTGGCGCCGGCCGAAGCCGCCAGCAGTTTCAACTCTTCCAAGCGTTCGGCGACATCCCCCTGGCCGAAATCCAGTTGGACGAGCACGGCCTTCTCGCCGCCGCCAGGCCGTTCGAACATCAGGAACGGCTGGCAGACCGCCAGCCGGAGAATACGGCCATCAACCCTCGCTGTGCTCGTGCGGGATATTGACAGGACGCGCGGGAACGACGGTCGAAATGGCGTGCTTGTAGACCATCTGCGTCACGGTGTTCTTCAGCAGGACGACATACTGGTCAAAGGATTCGACCTGACCCTGCAGCTTGATGCCGTTCACCAGGTAGATGGACACGGGAATGTGCTCCCGGCGCAGCGTGTTGAGGAACGGGTCTTGTAAAAGTTGCCCTTTATTGCTCATGGTGTGGCCCCACGTATAAATTGTTTTTTGAAACGGTACTTTACCGGATTTCCTCAGCAACCGCCACAGGGCGATGAACGGATGCGCATCAGCGTTCTTTATTTGCGTAAGGGTTCCGGGCCGTACGGAACTCGACCCGGAGCGGCGTGCCTTTCAGCTTGAAGGCCTCCATGAAGGTCCGCTCGAGATAACGCCGGTAGGAATCCGGAACATGATCGAGCGCATTGCCGTGAATGACAATGACCGGAGGATTGTTGCCGCCCTGGTGGGCGTAACGCAGCTTGGGCCGGAATATGCCGTGCCGCGGGGTCGCCTGCTTCTCGATGGCAGACTGCAGCAGCCGCGTCAGCTTCGGGGTGGGCATCTTCACCATCGAGGCTGCGTAGGCCGCATCCACCGAGGCCATCAGGGGATTGATTCCCTCGCCCTTCAGGGCGCAGATGAAATGTGCCTGGGCAAATCCAAGGAAGGTGAGCTTCCGCGCCATGTCCAACTTGATGCGATCTCGCCGATATTCGTCGGCGCAGTCCCACTTGTTTACCGCAATTACCATGGCTCGGCCGGCTTCCACGCAAAAACCGGCGATATGTGCGTCCTGATCGGAAATGTCCTGGCTGGCATCCAGCACCAGCACCACGACATTGGCCTCCTCGATCGATTGCAGCGTCTTGATGACGGAGAATTTCTCGATGGCTTCGAAGACCTTGCCCTTGCGGCGCAGGCCGGCAGTATCGATCAGCGTATAGTCCTTGCCCTTGCGATGGAACGGCACGGCGATGGCATCGCGGGTGGTGCCGGGCTGATCGAAGGCGATGACGCGCTCCTCTCCGATCAGCGCGTTGATGAGCGTGGATTTGCCGACATTCGGGCGGCCCACCACGGCGATGCGCGGCCCCGCACCCTCTTCCGCCGGCTCCTCGGCCTCGGGAAACGGCGCCAGCGCTTCCTCGACCAGTTCCCTCACGCCATCGCCATGGGCGGCTGAGATGACCAGCGGCTCGCCGCTGGCCAGTTCGTGGAACTCGGCGCCGATCATGGCGCGATCCATCCCCTCCGCCTTGTTCACCACCAGCAGCAGCGGACGCCCGGTACGGCGCAGTCTCTCGGCGATGCCCTTGTCCTGGGGTGTCAGGCCGGCGCGCCCGTCAACAATGAACAGCAGCATGTCGGCTTCGGCAATCGCCGCCTCGGCCTGCTGCGCCATCTCGGCAAGGATGCCCTCCTTGGCATTCGGCTCGAAACCGCCGGTATCGACCACCAGATAGGGGCGTGAGCCGAGACGGCCATGACCATAATGGCGGTCCCGCGTCAGGCCGGGCATGTCGGCCACAAGGGCGTCGCGCGACTTGGTCAAGCGGTTGAACAACGTGGATTTCCCGACGTTGGGCCGTCCGACGATGACCAGGGTGGGCTTCATTGGCCGATTTTCTGGGAATCAGTTCGGCGACAAGGCGTAGAGACCGCCATTCCGCGTCTGCATGAGGAAGCCGCGTTCCAGCCGCTGCGGCTCGGCGGCGATGCCGCTGCTGTCCGTGTTGTAGCGGGCGGCAAAGGACCCGTTATCGCGGCGCAGCAGATGCACGACGCCCTGATAGTCGCCCACGGCAACGTGGTTGGCCAGCGCGACTGGACGGCTTACCTGGCGCATGAACAGTTTGTCCTGTTTCCACACAGTCGCGCCATTGGCGCGATCCAGCGCATGCACCGCGCCTTTCTCGTCCGTGACATAGATATTGCGGGCATCCACGTCAACGCCAGCGGCAGACGACATGTCACGGGACCAAAGATGGTTGCCAGTCGCAAGGTCGAAGCAGGCAATCCGCCCCTGGTAGGCGGCGGCGCAGACTTCTCGCCCCGCGACGACAGGAGCGCTGGTGACGTCGGAAACACGCTCGAGTTCCGTGGCGCCCTTGGGCATGGCGACCGTGGCTTCCCAGATGGCGGCGCCATTGTTGAGCGCGATGGCCACCAGCTTGCCGCCGGGGAAGCCGGCCAGCGCCGCCTTGCCGGCCACCGTCACACTGACGTTGCTGCGCAGGGAAAGCGCCGGCGTGCTGCGCTGATACACCCACTTGCGTTTGCCGTCCGCCGCATCAAGACCGAAAATGCGGTTGTCGCCGCTTCGGACCAGCACCAGATCCCCCGCGATTTGCGGCGCGGCCAGCACTTCGGAAGTCACGCGTCCTTTCCAAAGGGCCTTGCCGGTGCTGTCGAATGCCAGCACTTCCCCTTTTGCGGTGGCCACCACCACCAGGCGGCCGTCGGCGCCAACGCCGCCGGAGATTGGCTGTCCGGCGTTGATGCGCCAGGCCTGCCCCCCATTGTCGAAGCGTGCCAGGGTGCCGTCCTGGGCGGCGGCATACACGCTTGAGCCGACGACTGCCGGCGTCAGCACATACCCCCCCGCACTGCCCACGCTTGCCTGCCACAGCGTAGCCAGCGTCGCGCTCGAACTGATCGCTTCCAGCTCGGCCGGCTTGACCTTCGGCGCGCTGGAAAACCAGTTCACCGGATTCATTTTTTCCATGGTGGAGCAACCTGCCAATGCAGCGACCAGCGACAGGGCGAAAACGGCACGCATCATTTGTCTCCGAGCGAATCGAGCTTGAGCTGCAGCAGGTCGCGGTACTGGGTCTCCCGCCCGCCTTGGCTGCCTGCGTCCTTCTCGGCGGCATCCTGCTTCGCCAGGGCGGCCTGATAGGCGGCTTTCGCTTCCGCATGCTTGCCTTGCACCACCAGGATGTCGCCCTTCAGCTCGCCGAAGCGCGCGGCAAAGGCCGGCACAGGCTCATCGCCCAGCAGCTGCAGCGCTTCGTCCAGCGCCTTGTCGTCGAACAGGACATGCGCCAGGCGCAGGCGGCCGAGGTCGCGCAAATCCCTGTCGCGCGCCTTTTCGGCCACCCACTGCAGTTGCGCCCGGGCAGTCTTCAGGTCGCCGGCATCGAACTGCATGCGCGCAGAAGTCAGTGCGGCCATGGCGGCGTAGGCCGTGCCGGGGTACTTCTCGGTCAGTTCTCCGGCTGCCTCCCGTACCCGCTTGGGATCACGCTCCATGGCACCTTTCTGCACGGCGGCATAGATCACCGAAGCCTCGGCAGCCTGAGTGCGCTGGTACCAGTTCCACGCCTGCCAGCCGACGGCACCCGCGGAAACAGCCAGCAGCACCGCTGTCACCAGGTTGCCGTACATCTTCCACCAGGTTTTCAGCTCAGATATCTGCTCCTGCTCTTCCAGGTCATAAGTCGCCATTTTTGTCATCCCCAAAAAGAAAGTTGCCGATCTCGTCGGCGAGTTGGTCCAGCGGGACGCGCCTTTGCGGCACATCCTCGCGCAAGGGTTTCAGGCTGGCGCTGCCTTCGCGCGCCTCGTCGTCGCCGAAGATCACGGCGACCTGCGCGCCGGAAGCATCGGCCCGCTTCATCTGCGATTTGAAGCTCCCGCCGCCGCAGTGAAACAGCACATCGAACCCGGCGCCGCGCAAAGCCTCGGCCGCATTGAACGCCGGACGCTGGGCGATTTCGCCCTGATGCACGACGTAAACGTCGGGGGCTGACCGCGCCGCCTGTTCGGCTTCCGGGCCATGCTCCTCTTTCAGCAAGGCGATGAGGCGCTCTACGCCCATCGCGAAGCCGCAGGCCGGCGCCGGCTTGCCGCCGAGCTGTTCGATCAGCCCGTCATAGCGGCCGCCGGCGCAGACGGTGCCCTGGGCGCCGAGCCTGTCGGTGACCCACTCGAAGACGGTCAGGTTGTAGTAGTCCAGGCCGCGCACCAGTCGCGGGTTGATGCGATAGGGTATACCGGCTTCCTTGAGCAGCGCCTGCACGCCGCCGAAATGCTCGAGCGAACTCTCTCCAAGGAAGTCCATCAGCTTCGGCGCGCCCTCGATGAGTTCCTGCATGTGCGGATTCTTGCTGTCGAGGATGCGCAGCGGGTTGGAATGCAGCCGGCGCTGGGCATCGGCATCCAGCGCCTCGCGATGCAGCTCGAAATAAGCGATCAGCTCGGCGCGGTGGCGCAGCCGCTCCTCCATGCTGCCGAGCGAGTTGATCTCCAGCCGGATGCCGGTGAGCGCCAGTTCGTCCCACAACCGCGCGCACATGACGATCTGCTCGGCGTCGATATCCGGTCCGGCATAACCGAAGGCCTCGATGCCGAACTGGTGGAACTGGCGATAGCGGCCCTTCTGCGGCCGTTCGTGGCGGAACATCGGGCCGGCGTACCAGAGGCGCTGCGGGCCGGCGTGGAGCAGGCTGTGCTGCAGCACGGCACGCACGCAGGAGGCGGTGCCTTCCGGTCGCAGCGTCAGCGCTTCGCCGTTGAGCGCGTCGACAAAGGAATACATCTCCTTCTCGACAATGTCGGTCACCTCGCCGATGGCGCGTGAAAACAGCGGCGTCGGCTCGACCACCGGCATGCGCATCGGCCGGTAGCCGTAGGCGCGCAGCCAGCCGCGCACGGCCTCGTCGAAACGCTCCCAGAGCTCGGCTTCGTCGGGCAGGATGTCGTTCATCCCGCGGATCGCTTGAATCGTCTGGTTCATTGCAGCATCAGCTTGTTGCCCGGCGCGGATATTTCCGCGCCACATAATCGTCGATAATCGCCTTGAACTCCCGGGCGATATCGCCCCCTTTCAGCGTGACGGTCTTCTCGCCGTCGACATACACCGGCGCCACTGGCGTCTCGCCGGTACCCGGCAGGCTGATGCCGATGTTGGCATGCCTGCTCTCGCCGGGGCCATTCACCACGCAGCCCATCACGGCCAGCGTCATGTTCTCGACCCCTTCGTGCTGCAGTCGCCATTCCGGCATGCGCGCGCGCAGGTGGGACTGGATTTCCTGCGCCAGTTCCTGGAATACCGTGCTGGTGGTGCGGCCGCAGCCGGGGCAGGCCGCCACCAGCGGCGTGAAGGCACGCAGGCCGAGGGTCTGCAGGATCTCCTGCGCCACCACCACTTCCTGCGTACGGTCGCCGTTCGGTTCCGGCGTCAGCGATACCCGGATCGTGTCGCCAATGCCCTCCTGCAGCAGGACGGACAGGGCGGCCGTCGAGGCGACAATGCCCTTCGATCCCATGCCGGCCTCGGTCAGCCCGAGGTGCAGCGGGTAGTCGCAGCGCACTGCCAGGTCACGATAGATGGCGATCAGATCCTGCACCCCGCTCACCTTGCAGGAGAGCACGATGGCATCGCCGGGCAGGCCGAGCGTCTCCGCCTTGGCCGCGCTCTCGAGTGCCGAGGCGACCATCGCCTCGCGCATGATCTGCGCCGCCCCCTTCGGCTGCGACCGCCGCGCGTTTTCGTCCATGATGCGCGCCAGCAACGCCTGATCCAGACTGCCCCAGTTGACGCCGATGCGCACCGGCTTCTCGTATCTGCAGGCAAGCTCGATGATCTGCGCGAACTGGTCGTCGCGCTTGGCGCCGCGGCCGACATTGCCGGGATTGATGCGCAGCTTGTCGAGCGCCTCGGCGCAGGCCGGGTTCCCGCCAAGCAGCTTGTGTCCGTTGAAATGGAAATCGCCGACCAATGGCACTTCGATGCCCATGGCCAGCAGGCGCTCGCGAATGCGCGGCACGGCGCGGGCCGCCTCCTGGGTATCCACGGTGATGCGTACGATTTCCGAGCCGGCACGCACGAGCTGCGCCACCTGGATGGCGGTGGCCACTTCGTCGGCCGTATCGGTATTGGTCATCGATTGGACGACGACGGGATGCGCACCGCCGATGGCTACTTCGCCCACCCTGACGATGCGTGTCGCGCGGCGGGCAAGCGGCCCGTCAGTCGATTCCACGGCCATGTCCATCCGGTTTATTCGAGAGTGAGTCGCGCCACTTCGACGCGCGTGTGCGGCCTGAGGTCTACCGCCTGTTCGTCGTATTGCAGCCGCACGTTGGAAGCATTGCCAACCACCAGCTGGAATGGGGGATGCCCCTCGATCACTTGTGTCGTGCCCTTCGCATTCATTTGCGAAAACAGGGTGCGTCCCGCGGCGTCCTTCACTTCCACCCAGGAGCTGCCGTCGAAGCTGAATATCAGCTGATGCATGCCGGGTTTCGGTGTCGCCTGATCGGACGAATCGGCAGGTTTGGCCCCGGCAGTGCCGGCGGCGGGCGCGGACGGCCGTGCGGCGGCAACGGGTTGGGGCAGGGGTTGCACGATCTGGGGCACCCCTCCTTGCCCGGAAGCGGCCGGACTGTCCTTGCGGTCCAGGAGGGCCCCAAGATCGATTGCATCGAAATACAGCGCGAGCGCAAAGCCAAGCACGGCCAGCGCCAGAAAGGTGGCGCCAACCAGGCCCTTGCCCTGCCGCCCGCCAGGAGTGGGCATCCTCACGCCGGCATCGAGCGGCGCATTCAACTCGGCCTGCGGCAAAACGGTCTGTTCCGCGAGCGCAGCCAGCAACGGCCCCGCATCGATCTTCAGATGCCTGGCGTAATTCCGGATAAACCCCCGGATGAACGTCGCGCCGGACAGGCGCGAAAAATCCTCCCCCTCAATCGCCTCGATCTGGCGCGGACTCATCTTCAGGGCGGCCGCCACTTCCGCGATGGACGTGCCCCGCGCCTCCCGCGCCATGCGCAGCATGGCGCCAGGCCCCGGCAGCGCCTGCGCCTCGGTCATCGGAGCCTGTTCCTCGTTCACTCAAATTTTCCCTGCATAAGGGCCTGGTGCTCGGGCGTGCCCGCGAATTTGCGCCGCAGCTGGGAGGAATAGCCCGCCTCGGCCTGCCGGTCCCCGATCTTGCGTTCAATTCGCACACCCAGCCACAGCGATTCGGCGTTGGGTTCGATCAGCTTGTGCAATTCACCGAGCAACTTCTTGGCGTTGAAATAATCCCCCCGCTTGTAGGACAGGCTGGCCAGATGATAGGTCGCCTGGGCATTCGAGCCGTCGAGCAGAACCGCGCGCTGAAAATTCATCTCCGCGGACTTGTCATCCTTGATTCGCAGGTAGCACAACCCGGCGTTCGTATAGGGGCGCGTCGGCGTCCTGTAGAGAGGGTTGCGGCTTGCCGTCTCGAAGTACTTGAATGCCTCCTGCTCCCGGCCGCTCACGCAGAGGAACCAGCCGTAGTCGTTCGCAATCTGCGGATCACTGGGGGCGAGCTGGATTGCGCGCTCGAAGGCGCCTTTGGCCTGGGATGTTTCATTCAGCATCAGATGCACAAGGCCCATCAGGTTGTAGGCCGGGGCATAGTTGGGATCGGTGGCGGCAGCGTAGCGCGACTCTTCCAGGGCAACCGCGAAATTTCCCGCCTCCAGATAAAGCGCCCCCAGCTCGGTGTGCGTCTTGGCACTCTTCTCCGCGACTCCGGCCGGCATCTGCTCGGAGACAGGGATGGCTGACGAGGAGGAAGTCGGGGTGGTGCCGGTAGCGGCACAGCCGGCGATGAATACAGCGGAAAAAATCAGTATGGCTCGTCTCACGATGCTGCCTCCGCGATGGTGATGGTGCGCTTCTCCCCGCGCCGCGAGCGATCGCGCACCTGTCCGGCCAGCTGGCCGCAGGCGGCGTCGATATCTTCCCCCCGGGTCTTGCGCGTCGTCGTGACGATGTGAGCCTGCATCAGGATGTCGACGAAGCGGCGCACCCGCTGGGCGGGTGAACGCTTGAACCCGGAGGCCGGGAAGGGATTGAAGGGAATCAGGTTGAACTTGCACGGCACATCGCGCACGAGCCGGATCAGCTCGCGGGCATGCTCTTCTGAATCGTTTACGCCGTCGAGCATGACGTATTCGAAGGTGATGAAATCCCGCGGCGATTTTTCGAGATAGCGCCGGCAGGCCGCCATCAGTTCCGCCAGGGGATACTTGCGGTTGATCGGCACCAGCCTGTCGCGCAGCGCGTCATCCGGCGCATGCAGCGATACCGCCAGCGCCACCGGGCATTCCTCGCGCAACCGGTCCATGGCGGGCACGATGCCGGAGGTCGACACCGTCACGCGACGACGCGACAGCCCATAGGCATTGTCGTCGAGCATCAGGTTCAGGGCGGTGACGACATTTTCGAAATTGACCAGCGGCTCGCCCATGCCCATCAGCACGACGTTGCTGATGACGCGCTCGGGACAAAAGTCAGTCTCCGCAGGACGGCGATCCGCAGCGCCGCCGGGGGCGCGGAAATCGCCGAGCGCCTTCTTGGCCCACCACAGCTGGCCGATGATCTCGCCCGCCGTCAGGTTGCGGTTGAAACCCTGCCTGCCTGTCGAGCAGAAGGCGCAGTCGAGCGCGCAGCCGGCCTGGGTGGAGATGCACAGCGTGCCGCGATTCTCCTCCGGGATGAAGACGCACTCGACGGCATTGCCGTTGCCGACATCGAGCAGCCACTTGCGCGTGCCGTCGGCGGCGGTCGCGTCGCGCAGCGCCTGCGGCAGGCGCACCTCGGCCAGGTCCGCGAGGCGCGCGCGCAGAGCCCTGGCGACGTCGCTCATGCGCTCGAAATCGTCCTCGCCGAACTGATGCAGCCAGCGCAGCACCTGCTTCGCGCGAAAGGGCTTCTCGCCCATTGCGGCGAACCAGGCCGTCAGGCCGGCGGCATCGAAGTCGAGGAGGTTCTGCTTCATTTAGCGCGAATAGACTTCCATCGTCGGAAAGAAATAGGCGATCTCGGCGGCCGCCGTTTCCGGCGCGTCGGAGCCATGCACGGCATTGGCGTCGATGCTTTGGGCGAAATCCGCGCGGATGGTTCCCTGTGCGGCCTTCTTCGGGTCGGTGGCGCCCATCAGTTCGCGGTTCTTGGCAATTGCGCCTTCGCCCTGCAGCACCTGGATCATCACCGGGCCGGAAATCATGAACTCGACCAGGTCCTTGAAGAAGGGGCGCTCGCGATGCACGGCATAGAAGCCCTCGGCCTCCTGGCGCGACAGGTGCTTCATCTTGGCTGCCACGACCGTCAGGCCGTTGGTTTCGAAGCGGGAATAAATCTTGCCGATCACGTTCTTGGCAACGGCATCGGGTTTGATGATCGACAGGGTGCGTTCAACAGCCATCTAAGTACTCCAAAATCAAAGAGTTGAGAAAAACACGGCGATTTGCATTTAACGCGTTATTTTATCAGCAAAAAACGGGACTGTCCCGCCGGGTTCGTCGGGCATTTCGGCGCCGTTATTGCAACAAAGTGTTTCCCGGGTCATCCGCCCCGGCATGCCCCTCGTTTGGCAGAAAGGCAACTGTCCTGTTTATCGAATGGAAACACCCATGTCCGGATTCCTGCGCCTCCTCAGCCTCAGCATCGCGCTAATCGCCGCGCCGACCCAGTCCGCCGCCGAAGCCGAGCCGCCTGGCAGGGTCGGCCGCATCAGCCTGGCGAGCGCGGGCACCCAGCTGCGCATCGGCGACAGCCTCGCCAGCGGGGAAGACGCCCTCAACTGGCCGCTGACCACCGGCGCATTCATCGAAACCTCAGCCGGGGGGCGCAGCGAAGTGCGCATCGGGTCCATGGCGCTTCACATCGACGGCGGCACGGCGCTGGAGTTTGCAGACCTCGACGACGCCCGCATCCGGCTGCGCCTGCACCGCGGCAGCATCGTGATCGTCCTGCGGAACCCGGAGCATGCCGCCGAAACAACCCTGGAAACGCCGGAGGGAAGCTTGCGCTTCGAGACCCCCGGCAGCTACCGAGCCGACGTGGCGGGCGGCACGACGGCATTTTCCGCCTACCGGGGCCGGGCATTGATTGAGACAGTCGGCCTGACCTTGCAGGCCGGCGAGCGCATTGTGCTGCTCGGCGGGGCTGACCGTCGCCACCTTTTCGGCCAGGCCGCCAGCGACGCTTTCAGGCAGTGGAGCCTCGCCCGAGAGCCGGGACCGGCCCCAGGACAGCATGTCTCCCCCGAGATGACCGGCCAGGAAGCACTCGATCGGCACGGCACCTGGCAAGAGACCGCAGAATACGGCACGGCCTGGTTCCCGCAGTACGTACCTGCCGGCTGGGCGCCCTACAGCATGGGCCGCTGGGTCTGGGTGCCCCCCTGGGGGTGGACATGGGTCGACCAGGCGCCCTGGGGCTTCGCGCCCTTCCATTACGGCCGCTGGGCTGCCATCGGCGGACGCTGGGCATGGCTGCCGGGCGCCTACCTGGCGCGGCCCGTCTATGCGCCGGCACTGGTGGCCTGGCTCGGGGAGCCGGGATGGCGAACTTCGTTCTCTGCCGGCATGGCGCCGGCGGCACGCTGGCATCCGCTGGGGCCGCGCGACACCTATCGTCCGCACTACCGCAGCAGTCCGCGCCATGTGCATGGCATCAACGCAAGCCATGCCCCCCATGCCGTCCGCAGCATACCGGCTCCGCCTCGGGCGGCGGAACCGCCACGATCTCAAGTCGCTCACCCCCGCCACGAGCCGGTAAAGGTGGCACCGCCGCGGCAGGCCGTCATGGTCGGCAGCGAGGCGCAGCGGCATGCCGCGGAATACCCGCAGGCTGACACCCGCCCTGTCCCTGCGCGGGCGATGCCTGCCCCACCCCCGCGCCGGCACGAGGCGGGGATCGACAGGGGACGCGAACATGCCACGCGCAACGGTGGCATGCGCCACGACGG